>JAGVVY010000006.1 GCA_018304585.1 Candidatus Aenigmatarchaeota archaeon
TTTCCATCGAACCACCTCTTCATCAAAACTAATTCATAGATTCCGCCAAAATTTAAAAAGCCATTCCCGTGAATTATAGTTAACCCGGTAAAGATTCCGAATATGATTTACTGGGTTCACATATATAGTAGATGATATTAGTTTTCAGGCATTCTGATGCCATCTACATATAGCAAAGACAAGATTTTGCCCGAATACTTTTGTCATTTGCTATAGTTCCCAAGGAAGTAATACATGGTCAAGCAACGCTTGACCTGTGCAGGAGAGCCATGGTTCTCCAAGTACTTGCTTGTTTCCTTGGAGAACTATAAAAGCCGCATTATTCATTATGTGCATGAGTTATCATGCCATACTGGCCGCGACAGCCGTAACCATAGACATTCTCGGATACGAACAAGACGAAGCCGCACGCCTTCTCGTGGTTCATATGGACGCTTCTCACAGGCATCGCGTTCTTCGCGCAGATACAGGAAGGCGCGGGTGCCGGTGCATGGGTCACGCTTGCCAGCACATTGGCATGCGCATTCATAGCGGCCATGTCGTACTACAAATGGGGCATCAGCTATGTCACGCGGCTCGACTGGCTCTGCCTCGGAGGCGCGCTCCTTGGCATCGCTGTTTGGGCAATAACGAACAATCCGCTCGCCGCGGTGGTAATAGTCACCGTCACGGATGCCGTAGGATTCTTCCCTACATTTAGGAAAGGATACGACAAGCCCTATGAGGAAACCGCCATCACCTTCGCCGCCAATTCCGTGAAATTTGCATTCGGCATACTCGCGCTTGAAACAGTGAATCCGGCGACGTGGCTCTACCCCGCGTCTCTCGTGCTCACCAACGGAGCGTTCGTCGTCCTGCTGCTCGCCAGGCGGTCGCAAATCCCGCCGGAGAAAGGCGCGTCGACGATAAAACAAACTTTTAAATAAACATCGCCCTTAATAAGTGTGGTCGGCGACCATAGCGGAGAGGCGATACCCAAACCCATTCCGAACTTGGAAGTCAAGCTCTCCTGCGGCATGGCAAGTACTGGCCTACAAGCCGGGAACGCCAGAACGTTGCTGGCCATTATAATTAAGCGAGGGCGTCAGGAGGGTGCGTGTTGGGACTGGATTTGAAACTATTTTTCAGACGTTTTTATATTTTATCCGAATCTATGTCCTGTAAGCCTTGGTGGTGTAGCGGCCTAGCATGCAGCCTTGTCAAGGCTGCGACCCGGGTTCAAAAAGACGCTGCCTTGGCAGCTCTTGAATTTCCCGGCCAGGGCGTATCGCATCAATGCAGTCGCAAGGGCCTGTAGCTCAGCCTGGTAGAGCATCGGCCTTTTAAGCCTGTGCCGGCAGGGCACCGGGCCCGCAGAAAGCCGACTGTCGCGGGTTCGAATCCCGTCGGGCCCATGGAGGGAGTTCAATGGAAGAAAAAGAAGTCAACATATTCGAGAGTCATATTGTGCCCAGGCACGAACTCCTCAACGACGAAGAGAAAGCTATTCTTTTGAACGAGCTTAACGCAGGCCTGAACCAGCTTCCAAAAATGAACGCAGACGACGCCGTTTCAAAAAAGCTGGGCGCGAAGAAGGGCGACGTGGTCAGGATAACAAGGGTTTCTGAAGGAGAAACTACCCTATATTATAGGGTAGTCGTTTAAAGGTGAATCATATGCAAGTGAATGAAAGCGCGAAAATATACAAGGCTCTTGTGGGGAGCTTCAGGGAGCAGGTGGGCTTTGACGGGCATCACATCAAATCATTCAACGAATTCGTCGAAAAGCGCGTGCAGAAAATATTCGGCGACATAGGCGAAATCCAGCTTGAAACGCCGGACCTCGCGGAATTCAAGATACGCCTCGGCAAAGTCAGGATGCCCAAGCCGAACATAAAGGAGGCGGACGGCGCCGTGAGAACCGTCACGCCCAACGAATGCAGGATAAGAAACCTTACATACGCTTCCCCGATTTTCATAGAAATGATTCCGGTAATCAACGGAGTCGAGCAGGAACCTCAGGAAGTCAAGATTGGCGACCTGCCCGTGATGGTCAAGTCCAACATCTGCACTATAGCGGGAATGAGACGCGAACAGCTTATCGAGTCCGGCGAGGATCCCGACGATCCCGGCGGATATTTCATAATAAACGGCACGGAAAGGGCCATAGTCATGATGGAGGAAGTCCTTTCCAACAGGCCCATCATTGAGAAAAGAGGCGGGGTCGAAACCGGAAGAATAAACTCCGAATCGGCCGGCTTTGTCCAGAGGCATCTCATCGAAAGGAAGGGCGGCATAGTGACCGTGTCCTTCGCCAACATAAAGAAGATACCGGTCGTCGTCATACTGCGTGCGCTGGGCATGGAAACCGACAAGGAAATAATAGAATCCATTTCAACGGAACCGAGGGAGATGCAGGAAATATATTTCAACCTTTACGAAACGAACGTCAAGAGCGTCGATGACGCGAAGGACTACATCGGCAACAAGATCAAGATACCGCAGAAGGAATACCGGGACAAAAGAATAAACGATCTTTTGGACAAGTACCTTCTGCCGCATCTTGGCCAGGCAAAGAAGGACAGGCCGACCAAGGCAACGTACATGGCCAAGGTGGTCAGGAAAGTCATAAGGCTCGGGCTCAACGACATTGAAGAGCAGGACATCGACCACTACGGAAACAAGAGGCTGAGAATGGTCGCAGACTTCTTCGAGATACTTTTCCGCTCCGTTCTCCTCGGCAAGTACGGGCTTGTATCAAGGATTGTGTATTCTTACCAGAAGCTTGTCAAGAGGGGGAAGATGCCTTCCATACAATCAATAGTGGAAAGCGAATACCTCACCAAAAGGATCATATCGCACATGGCCACGGGCCAGTGGGTCGGAGGCAGGACGGGCGTCTGCCAGAGGCTGGAAAGGACGAATTTCGTGAGGACGGTCGCCCACCTGAGAAACGTCATTTCGCCTCTCAGCTCGTCACAAGAACATTTCGAGGCAAGAGCGCTTCATCCCACCCACTGGGGAAGGCTTTGCGCCGAAGAGACGCCGGAAGGGGTCAATATAGGCCTGAGAAAATATCTCGCCATATTCGCAATCATAACGGACACGGCCACGCAGAAAGACCGCTCCGTGATAGAATCCCTGCTCAAGAAGGAAGCGGGCGACAACGCTGTATTCCTTGACGGTTTCATTGCAGGCGGAACGGACGATCCCGCAAAAGTCGTGGAGTCCATAAGGCAAAAGAGGAGAAGCTCCGACATCAGCCCGTCCGTCAACGTATCGTGGGTTCCGGAGTTCGCGGAAGTCCACGTCAACACGGATGCCGGCAGGGTGCAGAGGCCGCTCATAATAGTCGAGAACGGAAAGTCCGCGCTTACAAAAGAACTGGCGCAGAAGGTCATATCAAAAGAGATAGGCTGGAACGACCTGCTCCACGAAGGCGTTATCGAATACCTTGACGCCGAAGAGGAGAACAACGCGCTTGTGGCCATAGACGAAAGCTCAATAACGAAAGAGCATACCCATCTGGAAATCAACCCGGGAGTGATGCTTGGATTGTCCGCATCGCTTGTGCCTTTCCCGACTCACAACAGAGGCGACAGGGTAAACTTCGGGGCGAAGATGTCCGGCCAGTCGCTCGGCCTGTATGCCGCCAACTTCCTGGTGAGGGCAGACACCAAGGCCGACGTTTTGCTTTATCCCCAGATGCCCCTCGTCAGCACGATAGTAGGCGATGAAGTGGGCCTGAAGGTTCATCCCCAGGGGCATAACGTCGTCATAGCCATAATGAGCTTCCACGGCTACAACATGGAAGACGGAATAGTCCTGAACAGGGCATCCGTTGAGAGGGGATTCGGCCACAGCTATTTCCTGCGCGATTACTCGACAGAGGAAATGAGATACTGGGGCATTGAAAAAGACGAGATAAGGATACCCGACAAAGCAGTTTCCGGCTACCGCTCCGAGGAAGCCTACGCAAACCTCTCGCAGGACGGCATAGTCAACCGCGAAACGGACGTCAAGGAAGGCGACGTTATCGTAGGCAAGATATCCCCTCTGAGATTCTTCGGGCCGATGGAGAGCTTCATGGTGGAAACAGAAAACAGGCGGGAAACTTCCGAAACGATACGCTACGGGGAAGAAGGCGTTGTAGACAACGTGATACTCAGCGAAACGGCAAGCGGAAACAAGCTTGTCAAGATAAACGTGAGAAGCGAAAGGCTTCCCGAGCTTGGCGACAAGTTCGCATCAAGGCACGGCCAGAAGGGCGTCATAGCCCTGATACTGCCGCCGGAAGACATGCCGTTCACGGCAAGCGGCATAACGCCCGACATCATACTGAACCCGCACGCAATACCGAGCAGGATGACACTGGGCCAGCTGCTTGAGATAGTGGCTGCCAAGGTCTCGGCTGCAAGCGGGAATCAGGTTGACGCCTCCGCATTCAACGGAATCACGGAAGAGGACCTGAGAAAGAGCCTTGGAGAGCTGGGCTTCAGAAACGACGGAAAGGAAGTCATGTACGACGGAATAACCGGGAAGCGCTTTGAATCCCAGATACTTGTGGGGCCGTGCTATTACCAGAAGCTGCACCACATGGTTGCAAACAAGGTGCAGTCAAGGGCAAGGGGGCCCGTTACGCTTCTCACCAAGCAGCCTACCGCAGGAAGGGTCAAGCAGGGGGGCCTGAGGCTGGGAGAAATGGAGAAGGATTGCCTGCTTGCTCACGGCGCTTCGCTGCTGCTCAAGGAACGCTTCAGCAGCGACAAATATACCGTGCCGGTGTGCAGCAAGTGCGGCATGTTCGCGGTAGAGGACAAGGTCAAGGGCAAGAAATACTGCCCCGTGTGCAGCAAATCCGCAATCGATGAAGTGGAGATGAGTTATGCATTCAAGCTGATGCTCGACGAACTGAAATGCCTGGGAATCTATCCCAAGGTCAAAGTGGGTGAATGAACATGAAAATCAAGAGCATAGAATTCGGATTCCTGTCGCCAAAAATAATCAAGGACATGAGCGCCATCAAGATAGAGCAGCCCGAGCTTTACGACCCGGACGGCTACCCGATAGACGGCGGCCTTGCGGACCTGCACCTGGGCGTCGTTGATCCGGGACTCCGATGCAGGACGTGCGGCGGCACGATAGGTCAGTGCCTCGGCCATTTCGGATACCTCGAACTTACCAAGCCAATAGTTCACCCGCTTTACGGAAAGAAAATATACATGCTTCTCAAGGCCATATGCAGGAAATGTTCCGTGCCCCTCGTGCCGAAAGACGAAGCGGAAAAGATAAAGGGCAACAGGCTGACGCACATATACAAGAAGAAGCTAAAGACCTGCCCGGCGTGCGGCGAGAAGCAGAAAGATATCACGTATTTCAAGCCCACGTCTTACAGGGAAGGCAACACCGACCTGACTTCCGAAGAAGTCAGGCAGCGACTCGAGAAGATAACTGACGACGATCTTGCGTTGCTTAGGATAAAGTGCAGGCCCGAATGGCTCATCCTCACCATCCTGCCCGTGCCTCCGGTGACGGTAAGGCCATCCATAACGCTGGAAACGGGCGAGAGAAGCGAAGACGATCTGACGCACAAGCTTGTAGACATAGTCAGGATAAATGAAAGGCTAAGAAAGAATCTCGAGCTTGGAGCTCCTGACTTCATAATAGCGGACATATGGGAGTTGCTGCAATACCACGTTTCTACCCTGATGAGCAATGAAATCTCGACGCTTCCGCCGGCGCGCCATCGTTCCGGCAGGGCCCTCAAGACACTTGTCCAGAGGCTCGGCAAGAAGGAAGGGCGCTTCAGAAGCAACCTCAGCGGAAAAAGGGTGAACTTCTCGGCGCGTACCGTCATTTCGCCCGACCCAAGGATATCGATAAGCGAAGTCGGCATACCCCTTGAGATAGCCAAGGAGCTTACCATCCCTACAAGGGTCACCACCTACAATATTGAGCGCATGCGCGCAATAGTAAGGAACATGTCCGCCCATCCCGGGGCAAACTACGTGATAAGGCCGGATGGCGTCAGAAAGAAGATAACGGACGAAAACAAGGAAGACGTGGCCAATGAAATAGTGCCGGGCTACATAGTGGAAAGGCACCTTGACAACGGGGACATCGTGATAGTCAACAGGCAGCCGTCGCTGCACAGGATGAGCATGATGGCGCACAAGGCCAGAATAATGCCGTACAGGACCATAAGGCTTTCGCTTGCCGTGACAATACCTTACAACGCGGACTTCGACGGGGACGAGATGAACATACACGTTCCCCAGACCGAGGAGGCGCGCACAGAGGCCGAGATGCTGATGGCGGTGGAGAATCATATCAGGTCCCCAAGATACGGCAAGCCTGTCATCGCCTGCAAGCACGACCACATAACCGGCTCGTTCCTTCTGACGCAGGACGGCGTCAAACTCAGCCGAAGGGAGGCGACAGAGCTTCTCACGGCAATAGGCATTGAAGACTTTGAAATCAAAGACGAATACACGGGCAAGGAAATATTCAGCTACATACTGCCAAAGGACTTCAGCATTTCCTATACATCCGCTTCCGGAGAGTCCGTGGAAATAAAGAACGGATCCCTGAAGAAGGGCGTCATAGACGACAACGCCCTCGGCGAAAAGAAGGGCAAGCTGATAGACGCCATAGAAAAAAAATATTCCCACGCCGCTGCCAGGGACTTTATCGACAATGTTTCGCGCCTTGCGCTGGAAGTCATCTCGAAGAAGGGATTCAGCATATCTTCCGGCGACGAGGACATCAGCGAAAAAAGCAAAAAGAAGCTTGAGGAAGTTTCGGGGGAATACGATGCCGCCGTGAAAGTGCTTGTCAAAGAATACCAGAAAGGCAAGGAAGACAAAGCCACCGGCATGGATCCGAGGATGCTGCTTGAAAGCAGGATACTGCAACTTGGAGGCGAGGCTTCCAACAAGGCAAGCGACATAATAAAGAAGGACCTGCCCCTGAACTCCTCCGTCATAATGGCAATAAGCGGCGCAAGAGGCAGCTACGTCAACCTGACGCAGATGTGCGCTTTCGTAGGGCAGGAAGCGCTGGAAGGCGAAAGAATACACAGGGGATTCATAGGAAGAACCCTGTCGCATTTTGCAGCCGGCGACCTCGGCCTCAAGGCCAGAGGATTCGTATCCCACGGCTACAAGGAAAGCCTTGACCCGTTTGAATTTTTCTTCGATGCCATGAACTCGAGGGAAAATCTCATGGATAAGTCGCTTCACACGCGACATTCAGGATACATGGAGAGGAGGCTTGTCAACGCGCTGCAGGACCTTCGCGTTGAATACGACGGCACTGTGAGGAACAGCAGGGGCCACATAATACAGTTCTTCGTCGGCGGCGACGGCGTGGACCCCGCCAAGTCCGACGCAGGCAGGATAGATTTCGACAAATGGTGATAAAATGATACCCCAGAACGTCATGAAAAAATTTGATGAGTACTGCATCAAGAACGGCATTGCCGGCAAAGAGAAGGAACAGAAGCTCAAGAAGCTTGAAGAGGTCATGAACAGATACCTCTACGAGCCGGGCGAAGCCATAGGGATAATAGCCGCCCAGAGCCTTTCCGAACCAGCAACGCAGATGAGCCTCGATCACAACGAAAAGGTAATAGTAAAACGGGACGGCATGATAAAAATAGTCCCCATAGGGGATTTCGTGGACGGCATAGTCAACCTGCTTGGGTTCCGCGCCGAAGGCTGGGACGTTTATGACATGTCAACCGAAGAAATATACGTCCCAAGCATAACGCAGTCGGAGAAAATAGAATGGAACAGGATAGCCGCCGTAAGCAGGCACGAAGCGCCTGAATCCCTGATTAAGATTAGCACCCGTTCCGGAAGGAAGATAACAGCCACGGATTCCCATTCTTTCGTGGTAAGGAAGGACAACAAGGTGGTGCCGGTTGCCGGCTCTTCTTTAAGAACGGGCGACAGGATACCCTCCATGAAGCTTTTGCCTGAGAATTGCATAAGCTGCATAGAGACCAAGGCGTTGCTGACAGGGGAAGAAAACTCCGTTTCCGCCGCAAGAAAGGAACTTCCGGCGTCTTTCGTTCTTGACAAAACGCTTGGCTGGATTTTCGGGGCATATCTTGCCGAAGGCAATTCCACGCGGTTTTATACGTCTTTCTCGAACGTTGACAGCGAATTCCAAAGAAGGGTGAGGGAATTCGCTGCATCGCTGCATTTTACGCTCAATGTATACGACAATGACAACGGCTACGCCTTGGGGCACGACATGAGGATAAACTCCACCCTGCTTTCTCTGGTTTTCAGGAAAACATGCGGCACGGGCTCCGAAAACAAGAAGGTGCCTTATTTTGCGTACAGCGCCGAAGCCGGCTTTGTTGCCGGATTGCTGTCGGGATACTTTGACGGGGACGGAAGCGTTTCCGTGGAAAGGGAAGTGATAAGGGCTTCTTCGTCTTCAAGGGAACTGAGGGACGGCATAGCGCTGCTGCTCGCGCGATTCGGAATATTTTCCCGCAAGAGCGACGGCAAGCAGTTCAACCTCTCCATACCGCATAAATACGCCCAGATTTTCAGGGACAAAATAGGGTTTGCGGTAAAGCCCAAAGCGGACAAGCTGGCAAGGATATGCAAGGCCAACTCGCAGGATTTCATAGATATGTTTTCAGGATTCGGCGGCGTGTTCAAAGCAGCCGCGGAAAAAACTGGCTATCCGACAAGATACGTGAACAATTTCACGAACAGGCAAAAAATAGGGAGGAGCGCCGTTGCCAAATACGCGGCCTTGTTTGAAAACCGCGCGAAAACGGCGGGCGTCGACCTGACGGAAGAACTGTCCATAATGCGCCAGATGTTAAACTCCGACGTCGTGTGGGACGAGATAACTTCCATAGAAACCGTCAAGCCTTCGTCCAAATACGTGTACGACTTCACGGTCCCGGGCACGGAAACTTTCGCCACATTCGACGGCGTAATAACCCATAATACCATGCGTTCTTACACCCTTGCGTCCCAGAGCGACAGGCTGAGCAAGGTCACGCAGGGCCTGCCAAGGCTTATCGAGATATTCGATGCGCGCAAGACGTTCGAGAAGAACATGACCATATACCTGAAGCCGTCCCATAACACCAAGGAAAAAGCGAAGGAAATTGCAGGCGAGATAAAGGAAATGAAAGTTGCGGACGTTATCAAGTCCGATTCCATAGACCTCATTGACATGAAAATCGAACTGGAACTTGAAGATGCAAGCTACAGGGACGAAGTGAAGAAGGTCGTGGAGAAATACATGAAAGGGTCTGAAGTGACGTCCCGCGACAACAAGGTTTACGTCAAGCCCAAAGAGGACGACCAGAAGGACTTGAGAAAAATCAGAAACAAGATACTTTTATTCCATGTGGCGGGCATAAAGGGAATCACCAACGTGCTTGTGGTGAAGGAAGGCGAGGACTGGATAGTTCAGACGGTCGGCAGCAACCTCGAGAAGGTGTTCAAGATGGAAGAGGTGGACATTTCCCGAACCGTCACGAACGACCTTTATCAGGTATACGAAGTCCTGGGGGTCGAGGCCGCGCGCAACATGATTTTCATGGAAACCAAGGACACGCTTGAAGAGCAGGGCCTGGACGTTGATGACAGGTATTTGCACCTGCTTGCGGACACGATGACATTCGACGGCACGATAAAATCCATAGGAAGGTACGGCGTTTCGGGAAAGAAATATTCCGTGCTTGCCCGCGCCAACTTCGAGGAAACAAAGAAGCACCTTGTCAACGCATCGTTCTACGGGCAATCCGACGAGATGACCGGCGTCATAGAAAACGTC
This sequence comes from Candidatus Aenigmatarchaeota archaeon, assembly GCA_018304585.1. Taxonomy (GTDB): domain Archaea; phylum Aenigmatarchaeota; class Aenigmatarchaeia; order GW2011-AR5; family GW2011-AR5; genus JACQID01. The sequence continues at coordinate 9,792 of JAGVVY010000006.1, forward strand.
ATGGTCGGCCAGGTCGCGCCCATAGGAACGGGAATAGTGAACCTCTCCATAGACATGCAGAAGATGAGGGAAAGCATCAAGAAAGGCAAGGATGCGGAGAAATAACGGCAAAGAAAGGTCAGCTTTTTATCCTTTGGCTGGGTGATTAATGCATGGAAACGATTTCAAAACTTCCGGAAAAGAAGGCCGTTATCGGCACAAGAGAAATAATCAAGGCTATAGCGGCCGGGAAGGTGAAGGAAGTTGTCGTAGCCGGCAATTGTCCCCAGGTCCTTGTTGACAAGCTCGGCAAGGCGCAAGTGCATGTATTTGAAGGAAACGAGAGGGAGCTTGCAACCAAGCTTGGAAAGCCGTTCCCTGTGGCAATGGCCGGATTTGAGTAGTTCAGCCTGATTTATATGAAAGTTATTTTAGACGAGCAGACCATTCAGTCAATCAGTTTCTTCCAGAAATTGACCGGCGCGTCCATAATAGATTCGGTGACGGACGAGGACACGCTTTATTTCGTCGTTGACAAGGGCCAGTATGGGATGGCGGTCGGCAGGAGCGGCGAAAAAATCAGGAAGGCGGAAGCTCTTTTCAAGAAAAGAATCAGGATATTTGAATACGCCGACACCGTTGAAGATTTTCTTAAAAATGCAATACCCGAGGCCAAGAAAATAGCGTCCAAGGACGAAGCTATAGAAATAACCATAAGCAACCACGACCGCCCGAAGGTCATAGGCCGCAGCGGCGGGAAAATCAAGATACTTAATAATTTAATTGAGCGCCTTTACTCCAAGAAGAACATCAGGATCCTGACGCCGATGAGATTGTAAATAAAAAGTTTTTCCCGTTAGTCATGTAATGACTTTTTATTCTATTTTAGAAGCTTCTTTGCAGCAGAGCATACGTGCAAGAGTGGAAGAACTGAGTTTGCCCGTCAGCGCCGACATTATAGACTCGTATATGCTGGCAATCTTCGCCCACTATCTCGACGGAATTGAAAACAAAAGAATACTTGACATAGGCTGCGGAGGCGATTATGCCCTCGCATTTGGTTCCGGCGATAAAGGCACGAATTATCCGCCAAGCTTCCTGCGCCTTGCAAAATCGCGCGGCGCATTACCCGCGGGCCTGGATCCGTCCATTCGACCGGGCGACGAAGATTTTGAAGTGCATTGCAGGCGCGCTGAAAGCATTGGAGACATTCTTCATTCGTGCGATTTCGACGGCGTGCTTGTCAAGCTGTTTTACAATACGCCTGACCTTGGCGCAGGCTATGGCAGACACAATAATTATGCCATGCACCTTCAGCAAAGGACGTATGGACAAATTCACCGCATTCTTAAGCCGGGAGGCGTTTCCGTAAACGCCATGAACGCCGATAAAAATTCCGGCGTCACGGTTCCCACGGAAGAATTTCTTGAGTCCCTCGGTTTCAAAATAGAATTATATTCGCCGGGCGGAAATTCGTATGATGATCTTGTCGTGGTGCGGAAGCCATTGTCTGTCGCATAACCTTTTTAACCTTTTACAATGAAAGAGATTAGTTCAATTATGGCAGGAAATTTTGCAGCAAGGAAACTGAAGAAGAACAGGAAGAAGTTCAAGCTCAAGAAGGAGATATTCCGGGACCGCATATTCCACTTCCAGGATAAGATGGATCCCATGGAGGGCGCCCCCCAGGCAAAGGGCATAGTTCTTGAGAAGAGACAGATGGAGCAGAAGCAGCCTTCATCCGGCATGATCAAGTGCGTCCGTATCAGGCTTGTCAAGAACGGGAAGCAGATAACCGCGCACGTCCCCAAGACCGCGGCCATCAACCAGATAACAGAACACGACCAGGTCACCGTTGAAGGCATAGGCGGCTCGCAGGGCGGCCCGGTCGGTTCCATCCCGGGCGTCAAATGGAGGGTCTTCAAGGTCAACGGTATTTCGCTTGAAATGCTAAGGCTCGGCAAGAAGCAGAAGCCTGCAAGATAAAGGTGCTATCATGATCAGAAGGAAACGTTTTGAGGATGCGAAGGAGCAGAAGCCTACCCCGAAGCCTGCCGTGAAAGAAAAGACCGTCAAGCTTCCTGATATCAAGCTGTTCGGCAGGTGGGCAAACGTAGCCGAATTCACCGAGCCCGGATTGCAGAAATACATAACCGTAATGCCCGTCATGATACCCAAGAATTACGGCTCCATGAGCAGCCAGAGATTCCACAAGTCGAGGATGCACATAGTGGAAAGGCTGGCGCTTCACATGATGGTGCCCGGCCATGCCGGCAAAAGGCACAGGCTGACGTCCGGCCAGCTTGGAGGCAAGTGCGACAGAAACCTTGCCACAATCGAGAAGGCGTTTGAGATAATTGAAAGCAGAACCAAGACGAATCCCGTCCAGGTTCTTGTGAAGGCCATAGAGAACGCCGCTCCGAGGGAAGAAATCACGTCCTACCAGATGGGCAGCGTGATGGCAAGGGATGCCGTCATAATGTCGCCGCAGAGAAGGATAGATAAAACCCTGAGAACAATGGCGCAGGGGGTATACAAGGCATCCTTCGGCAAGAAGAAAAGCGCCGAAGAAGCCCTGGCGCAGGAACTTATAGCCGCGTCCAACGGCTCCTCGGACAGCCACGCCTTCAAGGAGAAGGAAAGGCTCGAAAGGGAAGCGATGGGAGCGCGCTAAGCTGATTTTTGAAAGGTGCTTTTCATGGCAAAAGACAAGACTGAAATCATCAAACTACTCATGCACAAGCCTGAGTTCATAAGGAACATAGGGATTGCCGCGCATATAGACCACGGAAAGACGACAACGTCCGACAACCTTGTGGCAGGCGCGGGCATGATAGCCGAAGAGCTCGCAGGCCAGCAGCAGTTTATGGATTTTGACAAGCAGGAGCAGGAAAGGGGCATCACGATATTCGCGGCCAACGTGTCCATGGTGCACGAGGTCAACGGGCAGAATTACCTCATAAACCTCATTGACACGCCCGGCCACGTGGACTTCGGGGGCGACGTCACGAGGGCGATGCGTGCGGTGGACGGCGCAGTCATACTTACCGACGCGGTCGAAGGGGTGATGCCGCAGACTGAAACGGTCATAAGGCAGGCGCTCCGCGAAAGAGTGAAGCCCGTCCTTTTCATAAACAAGGTCGACAGGCTGATCAAGGAGCTGCAATTCACGCCTGAACAGATGCAGGAAAGGTTCGTGAGAATAATCGGCCAGGTCAACGGGCTCATAAGCAAGTATGCGGAAAAGGAATTTGCCGAGAAGTGGCACGTCAAAGTCGACAACGGAACCGTCGCATTCGGAAGCGCCTACAGGAAATGGGCCATATCAGTGCCTTACATGAAGGCGACCGGCCTGACGTTCAAGGAGATAATAGACCTTTCTTCACAGGGCAGGGATGACGAGCTCAACAAGAAGGCGCCGCTGCACAAGATATTGCTCAACATGGTCATTGATCATCTGCCTAACCCAAGGCAGGCCCAGGAATACAGGATAGCAAAAATATGGAAGGGCGACGTCGCCTCGCCTGAAGGCCAGGACATGATCAAGCTCAACGAAAGCGGCACGCTTTCTGCGATAATAACGAAGGTCAATCCGGACCCGCACGCAGGATACGTCGCTACGGCAAGATTGTTCTCCGGAACCATCAGGAAGGGCGACGAAGTCTGCCTTATCGGCCAGAAAAAGAGGGAGCGGGTGCAACAGGTTTCCATCTACAAGGGCCCGCAGAGAATTCAGATGGACGAGATTACTGCAGGAAACATCGTAGGAATAGTGGGGCTTAACGATGCCTTCTCGGGGGAAACCATATCTTCCAAGGAAATCTATCCGTTTGAAAGCATAAAGCACATATTTGAGCCCGTCGTCACGAAGAGCGTGGAATGCGAAAATCCCGGCGATTTGGCCAAGTTGATTTCGTTCCTGAGGAACGCAACAAGGGAAGACCCGACTCTCGTTTCCAAGATCAACGAAGAGACGGGCGAGACGCTCGTTTCCGGCCTTGGCGAACTTCACATAGACGCGAAGATCGAAAGGCCGTTGAAGGACAGGGGCATAGCGGTCAAGACGTCCCTGCCGATAGTCATGTACAGGGAAACGATACGCGCGCTCTCGCCGGAAATAGAGGAAAAATCGCCCAACAAGCACAACAAGTTCGTTGTGCGCGTCGAGCCCATAGAGCCCGATGTCTTCAAGGTCCTTGAAGAAGGCAAGGTAGATGACACGATGATAAAGAAGAATCTCAAAGGAGCCGTTCAATTGCTTGTGGACGCAGGCATGAACAGGGACGAAGCCAAGAAGATAGTGGCATCCCACAACAAGAACCTGCTTATCGACGGCTCAAAAGGCGTGCAATACCTGAACGAAGTCATGAAGCTCATTATCGAGGCTTTCGAGAGCGTCACGGAATCCGGGCCTCTTGCAGGCGAAGCATGCAGCGAAATGAAAGTCATAATCACCGACGCAAACCTCCATGAGGACAACGTGCACAGGGGCCCGGCGCAGGTCATTCCCACGGTGGCGCAGGCCATCAAGCGCGCCATGATGAACGCAAAGCCCTCGCTGCTTGAGCCGCTCCAGATAATAAGGATAGACACGCCCGAAGAAACGGTGGGCAACGTCATGAGCCTTATACAGAACAGGCGAGGCCAGGTTTTGGACACGACAATAGAGCAGGGCACTGCTGCAGTAAAGGCAAAAATACCCGTAGCCGACACGTTCGGCATGGAAGCGGCCCTCAAGAGCAATACAGGAGGCAAGGGATTCTACTCTCTGATTGACGTGACCTTTGAAAGAATGCCGGAAGAGCTCAAGCAGGAAGTCGTCCGCAAGATCAGGCAGCGCAAGGGGCTTCCCGATCCTGTAGCCTGATTGACCGACAGCTGATGATCACATACAAAGCTGATGCTTTCAGTATCAAATTCTCATAACTTATCTTCATTCGACGTGCATGCTTGCTATTAAAATCCGCGCTTCAATATTCCAATCATGGTAAAAGAAGTCCGTGCAAGCCACATCCTTGTGAAAACAGAAGAACAGGCGAAGACGGTTTTGTTGCACCTGCAGAAAGGCGGAAGCTTTGCGGCGCTCGCGGCAGAACTTTCGCAGGACCCATCGAAGAAGCGCGGCGGAGACCTTGGATTCTTCGGCCGCGGCAGGATGGTGAGGCCTTTCGAGAACGTTGCATTTGGACTGGAAAAGGGGCAGGTATCGCAGCCGGTAAAGACGCAGTTCGGATGGCACGTCATAAAAGTTACGGACAGGCGATAGGATATATTGAGTTCGCCTTCCAAGGGGGCAATTATGCCACCCGCATTTAATGGTTAAATCTTTAAATATCACCATTTATAATAAATAATTGGTGACAATATGCTGAAAGCTCTGGACAGGGAAATAGACGATCAAGGAAGGATAATATTGCCTTTAGAATGGAGGAGAAAGCATGGAAGGAAGGTTGCGATAGTGCAGGTAGGAAACACTCTAAGAGTAATACCTAAAAACGCGAAAAATATCACGGATTTTTTTGACAAGGCCAAAATAGACGTCAAATCCGACCTCAAGGATTGGGAGCGCGTAAAGAGGGAGCTTATAGGATGAGGTTCCTTGACACTAACGTAGTGCTTTATGCTATACTTGAAACAAAAAGAGAGCTGTCAAAATCCGAACTTGCCATTAAGTCGGCATCCAAAGAAATAATGACAAGAATAAACACGCGGGAGGACGTTCTTACCACGTCTTCCCACGTATCGGAGATCGCAAACATACTCGAATCAAGACAGAGCAGGGATTTTGCAAGGGAATTCCTGGAAACGTTTCTGCTTACCGAGCGCATCCGCGTTTTCCCTGTCGGGAGGCCATCTTACCTCGCCGCCATAGAACTTTCCAAAGAATACGCAATAGGGATAAACGACTGCGTTGCAGTTATTGCCATGATGCAGCATGGCATAAGGGAAATATATTCCTTCGACTCCGATTTTGACGGAATCGGGGGGATAAAAAGGGTCTTTGAATAAGTCCGGATATCGCGTTTCATACGTTTGCCCCGATAGTCTGCATCCGCGGGATAATCGGCACGTATAACCCGGTAATCCTCAATGCCTTCTTCGTCCTGCGCTATCGTTTCTTCCAAGCTTTCTCAACAGACGGAATAGGGAAATTCCGTCATAGGCGCCGCTCAACTCATATTTGGCCTGAATGTTTTATATTCAAGGTATAAAATTAATATACGCCTTAAATTCTTTCATGCCGATAATAGAATGATAAAATCGACGACGATTTATGTGGTCAATCCGGCGGGCCGATGGCCAGGGTATGCCCAATTCCATTGCACAAAAGACGGCATCCCGTGCGAACCGCGCAAAGCCGACATTTCGGTCGAGATTACCGGCGGAAGGATAACTGTTTCTGGCGAATGGCCCCGCATGGAAATAGGCAGGCACAGCGATCCGTATATGCCGCAGCCTCTTTACATTGCCTTGAACAGATTTGTCAATGCATCGGGCGTTCCGGACTATCTTAAGGCCGCCGTTGTCACTTCAATGCCGCTGCCAGAGCAGGCTGTCGATAATTATCTCAGGGCCATGGAACGATTGGATAACGGCATGCCTTCGGCCGGCCTCAGATAAATTTTGGATGCCAGAATCTTTTGATAGACGCGCCAGCCTTCTTATAGTAAAGAACATCGATTATGGAACATTCGATAATGTTCTTTACATATAGTATTTTGATCTGGCAGTACGATGTTAATTCTGCGTCGCCGAACTAATAAATCGAAACGCCACGCTCCTGTCTTTGTTTGCCGATGAATCTGACAATCTCAGGGGCCGATCTCTGAAGAAACGGATAATAGGGCTTACCCTGCTCGTCAAGAAAAACGCCCTTGTCCAAATCCAGGCGGTTTGTTTCTGGGGTTACACAACCAACTGTATAATGCACCGTGGCAAATGGCATATATTGATAAGGAGGACCGGGCAACACGGCTTCCAGAAACTCTACGTCTCCGTTTCCCGGAATTTTGCCTTTCAGATCAACGCTGTAAAATTCAGCCATATGGTCCTGTATATTCATTGAAACGCCGTAATAAAAAGATATTTTCAGCGCGAAAAGCCTTCGCCTTAAATTTACCGGCTTCCCTATATTGAAATGTACTATGCCTACGTGCTGAGATGCAGGGACGGCTCGTTCTATACGGGCATCGCCAAGGATATTGAGAAGCGGCTCGAAGCGCACAGAAACGGCAAAGGCTCGAAGTACGTGAGGTCAAGGCTGCCGTTTGCCCTGGCCCGCAAGGAAGAATTCCCGACAAAAGAAAGCGCCTTGCGGCGGGAAATTGCGATAAAGGCGATGAGCAGGCGGGAAAAGGCCGGACTGATGGACACGGTGTAGAATATGAATTTACGCAATATGTCCCGGCCGTTTAATGGGTGAAAACGGCTTATTCGCCTTTTTATCCGGCATCGGGCAATGAAAATAATGGAAATGCAGACGGCCGGCATACTCCTTATAACAGCGCTGATAGGAATTGCCGGCATTGTCGCGATTAATATGCTTTTTGCCGCCGATACGGGGCACGATTCCGCAGATATCCCCGTTGAGATAGTGCAGAAACAGGGCTGGGAGATGCTTGTTAAGAACAGCGGCGCCGAAACCATCAAAACGGGCTCGCTGAAATTCTATGCCGACGGCAAAGCGGTTTACGGAACCAATGTAAAAGACATAAATCCCGGGGAAGTCGCCACCGTAATAATATCCGGCGGCAGAAATCCGTCCACGATTTCCGTTACATACCACGGGGCAACGAAAGATTTTGATATGCAGGCCATAGGCCCTTCAAAAGAAAACGGACAAGATCCCTCTGTAACGGATGGTGAGGCTGTTTTTTCGGACGAACGGGAATACAACACTTTCGTCAGCGCCGCGAACAAACAGAGCGTTTGCGGCAACGGAATCCGGGAAACAGGCGAATCATGCGACGGAAAGGATATGGGAATAGCCAGAAGCTGCGAGAATCTGGGCTTCAGTGGCGGGGTCCTGTCATGCGATAGCTACTGCCAGCTTGATATTTCCGGATGCCGGGCAGGCGCATCACCGGTAACAGGCCAACCGGCAACTACGACAACGGCTTCTTTGATCACCACTACCACGATTATTCCTGTGCCAGCCACGACAACCACTGCAACCGTCCCTGCCATCAATACGACAACTGCCATTCCATCGCCGACCACTACAACGTCAACCACCACTACCCCGCCCGGCGCGACCTGCACCCCGGGTTATGTCTGCAGCGGCACCGGCCTCTACTACCGCAACGCGGACTGCTCGATGTCTTTACGGAATACTTGCTTGTTTGGTTGCAACTCGGCCACTATCGCCTGTAATTCCGCTCCAGACTCAACGACCACCACGACGACCACCGTCCGGGCAACTACAACATCCTCAACCACAACGACTACAGCCGCTCCCGGTACAACCACGACAAGCATCGTGGCATCGGCGCCTTCATGCTGGAAATGCACGGAGTCATATTACAGTGCATGGATAAGCGACGGATACTGCGACCCGCTATGCGGCGAAACAGACATGAGTTCAAGCGCATGCTATACTTTGGCCTGCGTTCCGGCGCCTGCCACAACTACGACAAGCACAACTACGAGTTCTACAACTACTACCGTCCCTATTTCCGCCACTACTACGACCACCGTGAAGCCGCCGGCAACAACGACCACCACAACTTTGCCTGACAACAAGCCGTCGGTTTCCATAACTGCGTCGCCCAATCCGGCAAAAACGGGGCAGGCCATCACGATCACGGTCTCGGGAACCGACGACAACGATATCAGCCGCGTGGACGCCCTTTTCGGCGAGAGCTGGCAGACGCAGGAATGCGGTGGCATACAGACGGCGTGCGTCAAGACATGGACAACCACGGAATCCTCTGCCGGAACGCGCACATATTGGGCGGGCGCCACTGATAGCAAGGGTCAGGGAGCGAATATGGCATCCGCATCAATAACCGTGACGCAATCCCTTGTTCCAAGGCAAATCCCCATTCTGGAACTGAAGTATTTCCCGCTCTCCGGCGGCGGCCTTGACCCGGCAATAACCGGCATGACAGACAGCCTTACTTCCATACGGTCAAAGGTCAGCGCGTCATCCGCATCTGCTTTGTTTCTTCTGAAGGAAGGAACGAAGTATCACGGGTATAAGGACCCGTCCGCCGATCCTTATCTGGATTATTATGCGTACGATTCAAAGGAGTTCCTCAAGGCAATGCCCGTATCCTCCAACCGTATAAAGACCGGCCCTGACGTCTACCGCCCCGATTATATGAAGATGCTGACCCAGGACGCGGATGTGTGTAATTACGTGGATAATCTCGGCGTCAAGGAGGTCTGGATATGGGGCTACCATTACGGCAATATAGAGCCTGTCGAGAGCGACATGTCTATGGGCACTTCAATAAGCGCATACTGGAACCACGGCACATATGGCGACGTGAGCAACAGCGAGCAGAGCGACGATCTGCCGAAGTGTCGCAACACTTACGTCATGTATAATTACAATTACCAGAGGGACTATCTCACCGCCGTGCACGACCATTTCCACCAGATGGAAAACCTCATGGGATATGCGGACGATTCATTATTCTGGTACAGTTTTGTTGGCAAGCATTACAGCGAAGAAGCAGGGAGTTGGGCATGCGGAAACGCGCATTTCCCGCCCAACACGAACATAGAATACCGTTACAGTCACGGCGATTACATCACCACAAAATGCGAGGACTGGCATCCGGACGGATCCGGCCAATCAAAGACCTTCACATGCTCGGAATGGGGCTGCACTGAAGCCGGATTCTATACATGGTGGTTCCAGAGCATACCCGGATACGACAATGGCCTTTACTATAACGGCAAGCAACTAAGAAACTGGTGGGATTTCAAGGCCGATTTTGATGGCGAAATAAAAAAAGGGAAGAATCTTGTGATAGGATGATGCTGATACTAAAATTCTCCGATAAAAAATGACTTATCTACGACCAAACAATCTGCCTACAAGGCCTGTCCTCTTTTCGCGTGTCTCAACGGGTACATTCATAGTTGCGGTAGGAATCCGAACTGCTGGTGCTTTAATAGAAGCATTTACCGCTACATGATATCTATCCTTGATTTCCTGTTCAACTTCTGCTAAACGTTGGAACCCACTATTTTCATCAGATCGACGTAAGTTAGCCATTTCGGGCAACTTTTCCATATGACCATCAGGCATTCTGTATGACGTTTCACCAGAATACATCGTGCCTATAAGGTTAATCCCTCCGCCAAAGTGCCTCCCCATCCAATTGGAATATTTTTTGCTCGCGCCTCCGGGGCCAAGCCCTGCAACATAATCTGCCGTGTGTTTACAAACATCAAGATCCTGATTCATAATATTTTTAATTCCCGGAACTTGCTCCAAGAATCTATCTAAATATCTTTGGGCACTTGCACGATAAGAGTTCCATCCGTCCAAATTCGCCAGCGCAGCTACGCATCCGATATTACGCACAATCTCACTGCCATGATATGCATAATGAGAGAGTGGATCAGTATTATCTTCGGGCAATGAATAGCCGCTGCCTAAAAATGCAGCGAGAGGAATGGCACTATATCCACTATCGCCGCTTATGAGTGCAATTCCTTTTGCGTATCCTTCAAGCAACAGATTCCTAAAGTGTCTTCGCGTCATCTCTTGATTAATCACATCTGCATTTCTTGATACCGTTCCATTGGACATATCAATTAAATTGCATGCACATATTTAAGCTTTTCTATTTTTCTTACATATAAGTGGTGAAATATATATTTTAAAGGATTCTACAGCCGGAGAACTGCGTGAAATTCAGGAAATGCGGTGGCCAAGTAAGCACGACATATCACTACTGTCGGCAAAATTGTAAAAGAGATGCGGAAACGTTCAATAAAAGCGTAACCGAGGACGTTTCATCCCTTACACGATTGCTTCTTTACAGGTCGCAAGACGTAAGGGTATAAGCAAATCATGCTATACCTTTAAATATAGTTATACATTAGTTATACTATGACAGATATGGAAACCATGGCAAAACCCAAGAAATGGGGGAACTCAATAGGAATCATCATACCGAAGGAAATAATTGAACGGCAGAACATCACACTGGACGATGAGCTTATTCTCCACATAGAAAAAAAGCAAGACCGAGATAAATCCAAATTAATGAGAGAAGGTTATGTGGAAATGAACGAAGAATCGGCAAAAACAAACAAGGATTGGGAAAGAGCGGATTCTGAATGGAAGTAAACGCAAGGCGCGGCGAGATAGTGCTGGTGAATCTCGATCCTGTCCTTGGCTCCGAGCAGGGAAAGACGCGCCCGGCGCTCGTAATCCAAAACGATATAGGCAATCAATACAGCCCCACTACGATAGTGGCCCCAATAACGTCCAAGATCTTCTCGAAACAGTTCCCTACAAATGTCGAAATTGACGCTGACAATTCGCCGCTGAAAGAAAAATCCACGATACTGCTAAATCAGATAAGAACCATAGACAAGTCAAGGATAATAAAAAATTACGGCAAAATTTCCCCGAAAAAACTGAAGGAAGCCAACGATGCCATTTCCAACAGTCTTGGTCTGGATAATTATAGAGTGTGAACTGCATGATGCCTAAAACCCGCATGGATTACGTGTAACTGTACGCCAAAAATCTCAGGAACGACCCGTCGCTATTCGAGCAGCAGCGCATGCTCATAGACAGCCAGATAATCGCCAGCCGCGAACTGTCTAGGAATATGTTCGGTGACGCGGATTTCAGGAAGAACGCGAGAGCTTGTCTGAAGAAGCGCGGTATTCTATGAAACGCGACTATGGATTCGATGCGATTATTCGCTCTATCGACTTTTGTCAGCCACGGCAGATAAAAGGGTGCACCCGCATTATAACGCCAATATCATCTCTCCAAACGGCGTCGATTTAATCTTTTTATTTCAGGATTCTGGATTTTAGAATAAAGATTTTTTATTTCCGCAGAGATATGATTTTCAAAACATTCAAGTGACTCTTGAACAAATTGCAAATGAGCAACCCCGCCAGTAGAAAATCAACTGCCGGCAAAATAACTGCAATAACCAAGGCCGCAATGGCCAATAAAATCCCGAAAGCGACCTTTCCGTTTCTTGACGAAGGCGTAGTCTTGGGCTCGGTGGCCATGAAGAATGCAAGAAACAGCGCGGCAGACCCTGCGGCTTCCATTAATGGATCAATTTTGCCAAGAAGCGTGAAAAGAATAAAATAAGCGGCAAGAAACGAGAGCGAAATCTCAAGCTTCCGTATCTTCCACGATATGAAAAGACCCAGTGGCCAGACAAGAGGCGATGCCGCCCACCATGAAGGGAGCGCGCCAACAAAGCCTCCTGCAACAAGCGCAAAGCCAGCGGGATTGAAAATATTGATGTTCTTCCGTTTTATAATGTGCTTTGAACCTATTGCCAAAACGGGAACCGCAACCTGCGCCCACAAAGCCGAAGAAGGCGCAAGTATCAATGCAATTATAAGTCCCGTTATCATGGCGCTTTTAGGAACGGATCTTTCCTTGAAGACGAAGTAATTTATCAGGAAATCGGCCAGGGCCGCAGCCGCCATTATTACGGCAAAGTGCGGCAGAACGGAGACTCCGGATGAATATATGGCCGCCGCTGCGAGCACAGCCAATGCGGCCATCATGTACTCGTAGATTGTAAGATTCATGCTAATTATCTGCCGTGTTAAATATATTTATCTATTTTTTGGGCGCAACAATCGTTTCTTCTGCCGCCGGGAATCCCGCAATTGCCGTTTTTTCATGACGTAATACGCTATGCCGGCGGCAATAAGCGCTGCTATCGCCGGAACCGGTATGGCTTGCGGATTACCTGCCGGAACAGCCGTCTTTCCGCCATCCGCCGTCCGTGCCCCGTCATAGCGTTTGCCCGGGTTTTCTATCG
>JAGVVY010000007.1 GCA_018304585.1 Candidatus Aenigmatarchaeota archaeon
GACAGCAACGAAAATACTTTTGACGAGCAGGGCGAATCCGACCCGCTGATAGTTGATATTGAGGTCGCTCTTGACACGCTGCGAGAACACCTGCACCTGACAACAGACAGAAAGGGCATAGTCGCCGGCGACGTCGTGATAGAGGACAGGGGGGACGAAATAAACTGGGGCAAACTTGGAAGCGGCGGATGGTCCATCCCATCGACCGTCGATGAGATAACGTTCAAGAGCGTGAATGCACAGTTCGTGCTTGTCGTGGAGAAGAACGCAGGATTCGAGCGCCTGCACGAGGACAAGTTCTGGCAGAAATACAAATGCATACTGATAGGCACCGGAGGCCAGCCGTCGCGGGGGACGAGGCTGCTTATACAACGATTGAATCGCGAGTATAAACTGCCCGTGTATGTGTTCGCGGACAGCGACAGCTACGGATTTTACATATACTCCGTGATAAAGTCCGGCTCCATAAGCCTTGCCCATGTCTCGGACCGCATAGCGACGCCTGAAGCAAGGTTCATCGGCCTTACCGTCAGCGACATCTATAACTATGATTTGAAGAAAGCCATCATCAAGACGAAGGAAGTGGACATAAAGCGCGCGAAAGAGCTTCTGCAATACGAATGGTTCAACAAGAACCCGCGCTGGGTCAAGGAGATAAACCTCATGATTGAGAAAGGCGTGAAGGCGGAGATAGAGGCTCTGTCGCACCGCGGGCTGAAATTCATGTCCGAGGAATACCTGCCGGACAAGCTCAAGAAGAAGGATTTCATTGACTGAGTTTATTAGGCAGAATATAAATTTGCCGTAACAATAGTAAGCTATGGATTATTCATCTATTGTTTTGTCCGTAAGAAATTCTATAGCGTTGGTTTTTGTTATTCGGGGCGATGTGTTATCTGCAGGTACGGGATTTGTATTCTTTCGGGAGGGTGTTTTAGTAACTTGCAATCATGTGATTCCGGAAGGGGATGTATCAATCAAATTAAAATTCCCTGATAGTGAAAATTATTTATCGGCTACAGTTATGATACGCGACATGGTGCATGATGTTGCTTTATTAAAATTCGATGATTTGTCCAGAAAACCACTCCAGCAAGCAGAACAAGACTCTATAAAAGAAGGCATGCCTATAATATTTTCCGGATATCCACTCAGTCTTTTGTCACTGATAACACATCAAGGCATTTTATCTTCCATATTAAAAGACGCTACCGGGAAGACTGCTTATTTGATTGACGGTACTGTAAATTCTGGTAACAGTGGTTGTCCTCTTATGACAGCTGCCGGAAAGGTAATTGGAGTTGTAAATGCTAAGCAAATGGAACAGTCGGAATTGTTGGGTAGAGTCCAAGAGCAAAAAATCGGGGCAATTTCTATTCACGGTCTTGATATAATGCAAGTGCTTCATGCGATTATAAATAATGTCCAGCTAGGAATAGGATATGCAATACCATGCAGTTACATCCCAAAACCTCCTGCCAACGATTCGTTCGGGGGGACTGACAATGGTTGAATATATCTTTAAAACAAACGGTATTTACTTCGGCTTTATTCATGACAATAGCCTGTTTTCTCGTGATGGTATTTATTTAGGATGGATCGAAACCCGGTTTGTTTGGGATTCCAATGGTCATTTTAGAGGCGAAATTAAAGAATTTGGAGGCTACAAATTCATTTTAAGAAATATGTTTTTATTTCCTCCATTACCGAAAATCCCGTCTGTACGCCCTCCATCGCCACCTATTCCGCCCCCTGTGTCTAATATACCGCCTATTATAATACCGGTTGGATTCAAGGATGCATTTAACGGCAATTAACAGAAAACAGTTTCCGGATTTAAACTTATTAAAGTATAGCTCCTAACAGATTTAGTTAAGCCCTTGTAGCTCAGTTAAACGTATCCTGCGGGAGCGTTTTGAGAAAGGTAGAGCGTCTGGCTGTTAACCAGAAGGTCCGCGGTTCGAGCCCGCGCGAGGGCGCTTTGGGAACGTAGCTCAGCCTGGGAGAGCACACGACTGAAGCTCGTGGTGTCGGGGGTTCAAATCCCTCCGTTCCCATCAAGCGACGCGAAAGCCCTCCCGAAGCTTCGGATTCTATGCAGCTTTGTTTAATAAATGGTTTTCTCACACAAGATGTTGCGTTTTGATAAACCTATAGCACAACCTGTTGTGGCTGTAAGGGATTATTTAAACAAAGCCATTCTATGCCCAACCTTTTATAAGCAGGCGGCACAAATATAATGCATGGACGGATCCGGCGGAATCAAGGACAGAATAGAAGCGCTGAAGAGCCACGCAAAAGCGGACGTCCCGCCAATGAAACTCCCGTTTACCCGCAGGAAAAATTATATCTTCAGGCCCGTGACGCGCTCGGCGCTGGGCGAATTCTGGCAGGAGAACGGGAAGACAATTTCCATAGCTGTCATTTCGCTTGTGGTGATAATCCTGTTTTACAGCCTGAACCAGAGCATAACCGGCTATGTGACCCGCGCCAACAACCTTGAAGCGCGGCTTAGCGAGACCAACGCAACGCTGCAAAACACCGCTG
Source organism: Candidatus Aenigmatarchaeota archaeon (assembly GCA_018304585.1). Taxonomy (GTDB): domain Archaea; phylum Aenigmatarchaeota; class Aenigmatarchaeia; order GW2011-AR5; family GW2011-AR5; genus JACQID01. The sequence goes on from JAGVVY010000007.1 coordinate 2,548, forward strand.
CCTCCTATGAAACGTGCAAAACGGAACTTGGAGCTACCAAGAGCAGTTTTGAAACATGCAATACCGACCTGAATGCCAGAAGCAAAGAGCTTTCTTCCTGCACGACGGAAAAGGACTCGTTCAAGACGCAGTCTGACGAGCTTGGCGGGCTTCTAAGTTCCTGCAACGCGGACAAGGAAGGGCTCGCCGCTGCCCTGGATTCCGTCTCAAATGAATCCGAAGGGAGAAAAATAGCATACGATGCCCTTGCCAGGAGCGCCGCACGATTGTCATGCTGCACGGCACTGGACGTCATAAGCGGCAGGACGGTGGGCTGGGGCATAACAGACAATGCCATGACGTGCGGCTCCAGCAATTACACAATCAATTGCGCCACAGGCGCCACTGATTATTAGGATTATAAAGGTTTGCGGATGATATAGCAAATGGCAGAAGCGTTCGGGCAATTTGTCTTTGCTATAGGCACATTGCATTAGAACGCCTGAAAGCCGTTGGGCATAGTTGCGTGATAGAATGGGCAAGAAGAAAAAGCAACCGGAGACGGAGCTGGAAGAAGAGCTTCCATCGCCCGGCATAGTAGAGGCTCCGCTCAAGGAAGCTATACCTGCAGAGCTTCATGACGATAAAATCATTGTCTGGAAAGGCTGGGAGCCGCTTTACGAGCCCGGCTACTACGGCAAACCCATGGAAAACCGGCTTGAAATTGCCCTTATAGAAGCATTGCTTCTGCTTAAAAGGGGAAGGATACGCCTCACGAACAAAGGCGCTGCCATGGATTTTGACGCCCTCTACAAGCACGCGTCCTCCCTGGACAGCAGGATGCCGGAAAGATACCGCGTATACGAAGACCTGCGCGAGCGCGGCCTGCTCGTGCGCACGGGCTTCAAGTTCGGCTGCGATTTCCGCGTTTACGAGAGAGGAGTGCAGCTCAAGAAAGGCCCAAAAAGCGCCAAGGAACACACCAAATGGATAGTGTTCACGGTTTCCGAGGACTATACTTGCTCCTTCCAGGAGCTTTCGCGGGCCGTGCGCCTCGCTCACAATATCCGCGCAAGGATGCTCTGGGCCGTCGTCGACAACGAAGGGGACTGCACCTACTATCAGGTGCTAAGGCACAAGCCGTAAAATGCGTATTTTAAATCTCATCTGCACTATATGTTTCGGTGATAGTAATGAAAGTTTCCGACCTGATGGCAACAAAAGTGATATCGTGCAGCGGCGACACGCCGCTGTCCCAGGTGATGGGCAAGATGAAGCAGAACGGCATACACCAGATGCCCGTCATAGATAACGGCATGCTCGCAGGCATGGTTGAATTGCGAACCATAATAACGAGGGAGCTTGATCCCGTTTCGGCAAAAGCCAGGACCGTGATGACAAGCACTGCAACAATTTCTCCGGATGCGGACGCCGAAGACGCCGTCTCCCTCCTGATCAAAAGCGGCTCCAGGGCATTGCCTGTGGTAAATGACAATGCCGTGATAGGCATAATATCCGAAACGGACCTCCTTAAGGTCGAACTCAAGGACGGACCGGTCGAATCGCTGCTATCCAGATGCGACTACGTGGAGCCTTCTGACGATCTTGGCAAGGCAGAGCATATCATGCGCTACAACAACGTTTCCCGCGTTCCGGTCGTCGATAAGGGCAAAGTCGTCGGCATGGTCGACACGATGGATCTCATAAGCGTCTATCTCAAGGGCAAGCAGAAATTCACCCCGCGCGGCAGGGAATCCGGCGAGAAGGACAAGGTGCCCATGTACTCCATATCCGCGGGCACCGTAATGAAGCCGCCCGTCATAATAGGCAAGCGTGAAAAAATCTCAAAGGTCGCGGCATTGCTCCAGAAAAACGAGCATATAGCCGCGTATGAAACGGGAACCGTCTATACGGTGACACCGAAAGACATACTGGAAACGCTTTTCACTCCGGAAGGGGGCGTGCCTGTGCAGGTCACGCACCTGCGCGAGGATCCGATAACCGAGGCCAAAATCAACAAGATACTTCTCAAGTCTTCGGCAACCATCATGAAGATCGAACCTGCCGCCGGAACCATGAACATCTACGTCGAAACGCATCATGACGAGGGCAAGAAGAAATACTCCATGCGGGCGCGCCTGCCGACTCCAAAAGGACTGTTCGTTGCCCACGAGTGGGGATGGAATATAACGGACGTCGCCCAGAATCTTGCCGGCACGCTGGAAAAGGAAATCCTCAGGAAATACGGCAGGGACAGGACCATGGGAAAAAGGGCGGGCGAATCAAGAAAGCAGGCGTGACAATACCGCCATTCAAGGCCATCCGTTATTCTCAGGGCGCTATTTCACGCTATGGTGAAAGACATAATATTTTGAACACCTTAACGTCTTTCATATGCATTGGTAGCCTGAGGTTTTCATGTACAGGCCGGGCTTTGCTCGACCACGTACCGGCACGGACATCGTGATATTCCCGAATGCCTATGTCCATGCTGTATGCCCGGAGCGCGAAGCGCTCCCGATAGTTAAGAAGTTAACGCTATCCTCAAATATTCCCGAATATGCATTCATCGGCATATAGAGAATCATTGTCTTTGCTTAGCAATTTCCCGTCCGGGCCATATCTCAGCAGAAAAGATTTTCCTATTGAACTTCCCTGCCAACATTATATATTAAGTGGTGAACGCCGTCCTTCAACGTATACTGCAGCACGACTTCGTCAAAAGGGGGGCGCCACCTCCAAAACTCTTCAGGCGTAAAAACGACAGCGCTTGCTTGTATTCGCCTCTATTATTTTCTGTCAATGCCAGCCGGATGTCAAAGACTGCCGCTTCCAGAGCTCTACGCATGTCATAGGGCATCCGCTAATTTAGGGTTGCTACGATAAGAAGCTTTCAAGGGGAGTTTCCAACGCTTTCTATACCCTCGCCGTTCTGGTATCCTGTTCGTAGCGCTGCGCCTATGCCGCGTTTCCAACGCTTTCTATACCCTCGCCGTCAAAAATTCTCTGTATGGAATCGATCAGAACGTCTTCATGCACCCTGATCTGCTTCTGCGTGTCTCTTTCACGAATCGTAACCGTGCCATCCTCTAATGTATCATAATCAACCGTTATGCACAATGGCGTTCCTGCCTCGTCCTGGCGGTAATACATCCTGCCGATGGAGCCGGTTTCGTCGTAAGCGGTATAGTATCGCTTTCTCAACAAATCAAATATATATCTTGCCTTTACGGGCAGATTATCCTTGCGGACAAGAGGAAAGACTGCGACTTGATACGGCGATATGGCGGCCGGGAACGAAAAGAACAGGCGCTCTTTTTCTTCCTTCATCACGGATTCCATTATGCATATTACAGGGCGGTCTATTCCGTACGCCACTTCTATGACGTTCGGGATAAACTTCTTCCCGTCAAAAGTAACTTCCATGCTCTGCTTGCTCTGCTCCTGATGCCGTTTAAGGTCGTAATCCGTGCGGTCGGCTATGCCGACCAACTCCACGACGCCGTACTTGTCGGAAAGGAACTCGACATCCCACGTGTCAGAAGAGTAAAAGCTCCTTTCATCGTCCCTGTGCTGGCGCAACCGGAGCTTCTTCATGTCCATGCCCATTTTCCTGAAGAGCTCAAGCGATCTTGCGAGGAAATATGCTATGGGCTGCTTGGCATGTTTCTTTGAAACGAGATCGGAAAATTTCATTTTCACAGTTTTTTCTGAACCCTTCACCAGCGCTTCTGCTTCCATGCCTGCTATTTCGTCAAAATTTTTCCATTCATCGAGTGCCGGCGGGGTAAAGAACTGTATTTCCGCTTGCGTGAACTCGCGCTGGCGGATTAGTGCCTTTCTTGGCGAGATTTCATTTCTGAAACTCTTGCCTATCTGTATGACTCCAAACGGCATCTTGCGGCGTGCAATTTCATAGAGCCTTCGGAAAGGCATGTAGGTCGTCTGCGCGGTTTCCGGACGCAATGCGCCTTCTATCTTGTTCTTTCCGGGACCTATGAATGTTCGGAACATCATGTTATAATCGTAAACCTTGCCGAGTACTCCTTTGCACTTGGGGCATCGTATATTGTTCTCCTTTAGGATGGCATCCATTTCAGCCATGCTTTTTCCTTCTGCGCCCTTTCCTGTTTTCTCTTCTATAATATGGTCGGCCCTATAAGGCTCGCCGCACTTTTCGCATTCTGTCATGCGATCGGCAAAGCTTTCAACGTGACCTGATGCTATCCAAGGGCTTATTGACGTTAATACCGGCGCTTCTATAGCCAAGCATCCTTCCTGCATCACATAGTAATCAAGTATCATGTCCTGTATGTGCTTTTTGAGAAGCGCGCCGAGCGGGCCGTATTCATAGAAGCCGGAAACGCCTCCGTATATCTCCTGCGAAGGCCAGAAGAACCCGCGATTCTTTGCAATTTCCTCGATCTTGTCCAAAAGTTTTTCTTTCTCAGGCATAAGAGAATTATTATGGCGCTATTCTTAAATGCGCCTCTGAAACGATTTATCTCAGGAGACCTTTAGGCCGAATCGGGACACTGCCTTGATAAGGCGCTTCCTTTTGTATTCCGACTAACCTTTGATATTGCAATAAAACCGTTACCGAACAGTTTTCTAATTCCGGATATTTTTTCAAGCCCCAATCTCTAAGAATTCCCGCTGCAACTTCCTCATTAAAATGCGTAAGCGTATCTTCGATAGCAGTTTTTACGGCGTACTGCACTCTCAGCAGGACATCCGATTTATTGTATCCGATAAGCAATCCCCTATCGCCGTGCCTCCTGACAAAATCCGGGTACTCGCCGGCTGCTGTAATTTTGCCCCGAATTTCATCTACACGGGTCCCGTGAACAAATCCTGAATTATAATGCCGCCCCATATATTTCCATTCCACCTTAACCGGAAATGTTTAAATATTCTGGCATTCATAGAAATGGCAGGATTGGTATGTCCCAATTTATACAATAACCGGAAAGGCAATCTCTTCTAGCCTTATTTATATAAAATTGAACCCTTTACCTGCAGGGCTCTTCTTCAAGTTTAACTAGGCTCGCGAATATGCGGGCCTCCATGTCATGTTAGCGAAAGCTATGAAAATAAAATTTGGAGGTTGTGAAAATGGGAATGGAGTATAACGGAGAACCGTGGATTAGAGTAGTAGGCGTACGCAATTATGAACTCGGGCAAAGGATGCCTTATTCAACGGCTTTACAGGCGCATCCGGATATTGCGACACATATACAGAATGCTGTGAAAAGATATAACGCAGAAAGTAAAGATCCGACGCTCACTCGGGCATATCCCGTATCGCCTAGGGAACTATCAGAGATGCCACGTGACGAAAGAATAATTTATGTGCAGGGAGTTCATATAAAAGGGCGTGGCGGAAAGGACCGTAAACCTCGTCCAGAGCCACAGACAGGAAAGTGGGGACTGTGGGGACTGTAGATAAACACGATAGGAACCAAACGGAACAAATCTTAAATCCACCGGCGTTCAAGTGATAGCAATGTACAAGCTTACCGACGAAGGGAAGAAGTATCTTGAGCAGGGACTGCCAGAGAAACGGCTGGCCGACGCCTTGGCCAAAGGCCCCATATCCATGGCCGAGGCGCAGAAGATGGAAGACTTCTCCGTTGCAATGCAGTGGGCCAAGCGCAACGGCTGGATAGAGATAAGGGACGGCAGGCTCCGCCTTGCAATGAAGCCCGGCAAGCTTGAGCTCCAGGACGCGCTGGCAAGCGTCGCAAAAACGGGCGAAGCCGGCGCTTTCAACCTTCAGATGCTTCTCTCGCGAAATCTTGCCGAAGAGGAACGGGAGGACCTGGTGAAGAAAGCGCGGCAGTATCTTGGAAGGGAAATAGCGAATATACCGCCGGAACTCATAAAGACCGGATTGTGGCGCGAGGCCAAGCTGAAGAAATACAACGTTGCCGTTGCAGGGAAAAAAATATACCCCGGAAAAAAGCATCACTATGCCGCGTTCCTTGACCACGTCAAGCAGAAGCTCGCGTTCCTCGGGTTTGAGGAAATGCGCGGCCCAATCGTCGAGACGGAGTTCTGGAACATGGATGCGCTCTTCATGCCGCAGCACGGCTGGGAATACCAGTATGATGTCCAGAGAGCTCATCGCCACATACTAAGAACGCAGGGAACGGTGCTTTCCGCCAAAACGCTGGCGTCAAGGCCGAGAATTCCCGGCAAATATTTCTCGGTTGCCAGATGCTTCCGCCATGACGTGATAGACGCCACGCACCTTGCAGACTTCTTCCAGGTCGAAGGGATAATACTTGACGAGGGGCTGAACCTGCGCCATCTCATAGGCATGCTCAGAATGTTCGGCAAGGAGTTTGCAAACGCCGAACAAATAAAGGTCACGCCAAGCTATTTCCCGTTCACAGAGCCGTCCGCTTCGCTCTATGCCAAGCACCCTGACATGGGATGGATTGAACTTGGAGGCGCGGGCATGTTCCGGCAAGAGATGCTGGAGCCTCTCGGCATCAACGTTCCTGTGGTGGCGTGGGGGCTCGGCATAGACAGGATAGGCATGTTCAACATGGGAATAAAAGATATTCGTGACCTGTTCAGCACGGACCTGAACTATCTCAGGAGCATGGAGGTGACTTACTGATGCCGACGATAGAAGTTTCGCGCAAGATGCTGGAAAAGCTCGCGGGAAGGAAGATAGCAGAGGGCATGCTTGACCGCGTCAAGGGCGAGATAGAAGAGGAAAATAATGGCACGATAAAGCTTGAGATAGGCGACACGAACAGGCCGGATCTCTGGAGCGTTGAAGGGGTCGCGCGCGTTTACCGCGAGAAAGGCGTGCCGAAACTCAAGCTCAGAAAAAGCGGCAAGAATATCATAGTCGACAAGACCGTTGAAACGATAAGGCCCTATATAGCGGGCTTCATTGCCAGGAAAGTCAACATTACCGAAGAACTCCTTTTGGACATGATACAGCTGCAGGAAAAAATAGCCGAAAATTTCGGCAGGAAGCGGGAAAAGATTTCCATAGGTATATACAACTATACCGACGCCAAGTTCCCGCTGCAATACAGGGCCGTTGAGCCTCTGAGCATAAAATTCGCGCCACTCGAATTCGAGGAAGAAATGAACCTTCACGAAATACTGGAGAAGCACCCTAAAGGCCGGCAGTACGGGCATATCGTGAAGAAGCACAAGCTTTATCCGATATTCATGGACTCAACGGGCCAAGTGCTTTCGTTCCCGCCTCTGATAAACAGCAACCGCCTTGGCCGCGTAACGAAGGGCACCTCTGACGTTTTCATAGAAGCCACCGGAAGCGACATCAAGCCTGCAATACTTGCGGTAAACATAATAGCCCTGGCGCTGCAGGACCGCGGCGCATCGATAGAAACGATAGAAGTTCTGTATCCTTACGCCACGCCGCTCGGCAAAAAAATCGTTACCCCCCTCGTCTTCGGGGAAAAGATATCGTTCCCGCAGAGCCTTGTGCAGGAAAGGCTCGGCCTAGAACTGGGTGCTGACGACGCGATATCACTTCTAAGGTCGATGCAATACGATGCGATAAGCAAAGGAAAAAACATAACCGTGACGATACCGTATTACAGAAGAGACGTCATGCATCCGTTCGACGTGATGGAGGACATCGCCGTCGCCTACGGCTACGGCAACATCCAGCCGCTGGAAGTGAAGAGCTTCACTCCGGGAGGCTTCTCGCATTTTACGTCTCTTTCCGAAAGAGCCAGACGGTCAATGATAGGCATGGGCTTCCAGGAGATAATGTCCCCGATACTCTCCAACGCAACGGCGCTCCAGGAGAAGACACTTTCCGGCGAAAAGGTCATAGAGATAGAGAATTACATGAGCGAGACATATTCCGCCGTCAGGAACAGCGTCCTGCCGTCGCTCCTTAACCTCCTTGGAAAGAACCTGCACGTGGAGTATCCCCACAGGATTTTTGAATTCGGGGAATGCGCTGTGCTTGACAATGGGCCTAAAAGCGCCGCCATGCTCGCCGCCTGCATCGCCGATACGTCGGTCGGCTATGAAGACGTTTCCTCCGTCGTTGACGCCCTGCTGGGGATGCTCGGCGTCAAATACGAGCTGAAGCCCTCGAAGAGCGGCAGCTTCATAGACGGCAGGCAGGCGGAAATAATCATCGGAAAGAAGCCTGTCGGCATAGTCGGGGAAGTTCACCCGCAGGTCCTGCAGAACTGGGGCATAGGCACGCCTGTCGCGGCGTTTGAAATCGACGCGGACGGCCTGATCGCATGAAGCCGGCGTATTTCCCGTCGCTTTTATTCCTCGCCACGCTTGGATTGACCTTGGCATCACTGTCGGCAGTGTCTTTTATGTGGCAGGATTCGGCCGCACTTACCGCAATCACGGCCGCCATAAGCACATTCATCCTTGCAATGAAACGCGATTGGAAAGAAGCCGTTTTTTATGCCGGAGCCGGCGTCATGGGCGCATCCGCAGAATCCACGGCCATCTTCTTTGGCGCATGGAGCTATTCCGCTCCTGATTTCGCCGGCATACCGTTCTGGCTGCCGTTTCTCTGGGGCATCGCAGCCGTATTTCTGATAAGGGCGTGGAAAGAACTGGAATATTTCACGTCCTTTGTGAAGGCTTCCAGGTGACGGGGCGAATATCCTTCACGTCGTCGCGCAGCATGCATGCGTGAAAACCTTTCCTGCATTTGCGCTCCCTTCTGCAAATCTCGCAATGATCGCATTCCGTCATGATCAGAAATTCCTGCGGAAGAAAATTTTCCAGAGCCTCCTGCCGATGGGCAGGGCTTCGTTAAAAGGTTCCCCGGAAACCCATGCTGCAAGCCGCCTGACGCTATGGGCGGCGGCGGATTTGGGGGAATAATATATGACCGGCGTTCTTGCGGCTATGCTCTTTTGCACTTCAACGTCATCCGGTATCTCGGCAAGAACTTCCAGGCCGTCAAGCATGAGACGTATGTCTTCTGTCTTCATCTCGTGGCGCATCCCCCTGACTTTGTTGACCACAACGCCCATGACCTTGGTGCCGACCTGCCCGGCAAGCTTGGACGCCTTGAGAGCGTCGGTAACCGAGGTCATCTCCGGATTTGCAACAAGTATAAGCTCGTCCGAAGCTTCCATGGCCGACAGGGCCTCCCGTCCAAGGCCTGCGGCCACGTCAACAAGAACTATGTCGGCATTGCCCAAAAGATCAAGCATCGCGTTGGGCAAATCGCGCGCGTCAACGCCTCGAAGGTCGCGAACCGAGATGCCGGCGGGAATTATTTTCAGGCCGTTGTCATGCTCGTACATCGCCTGATTTATCGAGGCCTTGCCCTTGAGCACGTCATGTAGCGTCACGGGATATAACGGCATGCCGAAGTGCATGCCCAGATTGGGGGTGGTAAGGTTGGCGTCAAGAACTACGACATTCTTGCCCATCTGCGCAAGCCTCGCGCCGAGGTTGGCCGTGACGGTCGTCTTGCCGGCACCGCCCTTGCCGGAACAGATAGCTATAACCCTTGTCATTTCCGCACCGTTATAAACTAATTCAATCTCAGGGTATTAATGCTTTTCCGCAACGCCTTCCCTTCCTGCACGATGAGGCCGTGATATTCCCTGTAAAGCCGCACGCTTCGCGGCAGCGAAGACTCGAAAAGCACGCGGATGTCGTCGTAATGCTCTCGCCCCTTATCGCGCCGCGGGCCGACAAGAGCCTTCGCGTATACGCGTCAATGACAAAGAACGGCTTCCCGCAGGCGTAGAGCAGTATGCAGTCCGCGGTTTCCCTGCCTATGCCTTTCACGCCAAGAAGCTCCTCCCTTGTTATGCGCTTTGAAAAATCCCCGAACGAGCCGTAAGAGAGCACGAAGCGCGCGAACGCCTTCAGCCGCCCCGCTTTCTGCCGGAAGAAGCCGGAAGGCCGGATTATGCGCCGCAATTTTCGTTCGTGCATCGCTGCAATCCTTTCCGGCGATATCGCATCCCCGGCTATAAGATTGTCCAGCGCCTTCTCCACGTTCCTCCATGCCGTGTTCTGCGCCAGTATCGCGCCGGCGCATATCTCAAAGCACTCTTTCGTCCGCTGCGGCCACCACTTCTGCGGGCCGTGCTTTGCGCGCAGTTCGCGGTACATCCCAAGAAAATCCATTAGACCATAAAGAGCCAACGGCTTAAATCTCTTTTCCTGCCGGCCTGCAAGTTTCCCGTTACCGCAGCTTGACCGCCGTCACCGTGGAAGCCACGCCCTTGACTGCCCGTATGCGGTCTATCTTCCTGTTGAGGTCGTCCATGGAAACGGCTTTCACGACCGCCGCAACGTCGTAATCGCCGGATATCTCGTAGGCGTTGCCGCAGAATTCCTCGACCTTTGCCGCAAGGCGCGCTCCCTTCTTTCCCGAAGCCTTGATCATTACTATCGCTTCAAAAGGCGCCTCGAACTCCACTGTAAACCGCTTTATTTTGCCCGCCCGCACCAGCGCGGCCACGCGGTTCCTGACGGTTCCTTCCGTGATCCCAAGCGCCTTTGCTATCGTGACGAAGCTTTCCCGCGAGTTTTTCTCAAGCATTCCAAGAATCGTAAAGTCCGTCTCATCCATGCCATCACCTACGAATTTCGTAATTTTATTACGAAAACGAAAGCTTAAATTCGTTCATGACAATCGTTCTGGCATGACAACGATAATAAAGGCGGGCGGGTCGTCGGTCGCAACGCCTGAAAGGCTGGTGGGCGGATATCTGGGTGGCAAACCCATACCGGGAATATACCCGCAGTTGCATGGCATGGACGATAGGATAATTTTCATAACTTCTGCTCAGGGGAAGACGACCGACGCAATAAAAAAGTTCATTCGTGATGCAAATGATCCAAAGACGGTCTGCCCTCTTCCAGAACCTGAAGACTTGTTTGCCTATTCTACACGCTTTGGGATAACGTATAGTCCCACTTCTTCCGCCCGGCGGTACTCCGTGTTCAGAGAGATAGAAAAAATCGGGACAGACCCGGACACAAGAAGGCAGCTTGACGATAATTCTTATGTTGCAATGCTCCACCTGATGGGCGAAAGGATAGCGGCAATAGATGCATATGAACTTGCCCTGCAGTCCGGATGGGATTGCGCGCTGATCGACATTATAGACGAGAGGTTTCCGCTCAGCGTCACGGGCGACTACATGAACGCGGGCATAGATTTTGCGGATACCGCGAATAGGGCGCGGAAGATGCTGGACGGAACGAAGGCGCATATGCTCATATTTCCAGGATACGGAGGCATGAACAGGTCCACGAGAAAGGGCGGCATTCTTGCCCGGGGCGGATCCGACAGGTCGGCAATTGCGCTTCAATATGCCACGCGCGCAAGGAGCCTTGGAATTCTCACGGACGTTGATGGTATAAAAGCCGCCAATGTTGACGGCGCCAAGACGGTGCCTATATTGGGGCTGCGCGATGCCAAAGCCGCGGCGACTTTCGGCGCCAAACTGCCTGGAAGCAATAGCCTTGAGGGCTTAAAAATGCGGCATGACGAAGGTGAAGAACCCGAAGTCTATATAGCCCATGCACAGAGAATCCACGGAGACAGAACGGAGATAGTAAAAGATGCCAAGAACAGCGGCAGCGTCATACTTGTCGCGGGGCGCCCGGTTGACGTGTATACATTTGAAGGAAATATATCCGGCATAGAAGACACGCTGAGGGGCCGGAACGTGGAATTCACCATGATAACCGGAAACGCGGACAGCCTATCAATAGCCGTGCCAAATGAAAATAGGGACCATACAAATTTGGTAATTGAAGAATACATGCAGCACCGACGCAGAAAAACCAATGGCGTTAGGGTGGAATACGAACAAGGGAAGGGCCATATAGGCGTAGTCGGGGGCGTGAGAAACACGACGGGCATACTGGAAACGTGCGCGGGCTTGCTGGCACGCGAAGGGATAAACATAGAAGATGCCGCGGATCCATCAAGAAATTCCAGCGGGTTCATAGTCAACGAGAGCGATATTAAGCCCGGCATAGAAACGCTGTATCGCCGGCTTATACTGGAACGCGCTTCATAGTCCTTGTGTTTTCAATAATAACGGGCCCGACGGGATTTGAACCCGCGACCCCCTGCTTAGAAGGCAGATGCTCTGTCCAAGCTGAGCTACGAGCCCTTATAGTAAACAACATTGGTCTGGATTATTTTACAATGTTGTTTATATATAGCGCCTCCCGCTACAATCATTCCGTCATTAACGGGAGATGCTATTATAGCTTGTTTTGCGGATAAGGGATTTATAGTTAACCCAGTAAAGATTCCGGATATGATTTACTGGGTTCACATATAGTTCCCAAGGAAGTAATTATATGGTCAAGCAACGCTTGACCTGTACAGGAGAACCATGATTCTCCAAGTACCTTGCTTGTTTCCTTGGAGAACTATAAACACATTCCAGAAGGTTTATATTTTCTCAAAACAAAGCCACTTCATGATGAAAATAACCGATATTAAGGCCGGTAAAATAAAGGATTGCCGCGGAAAGTGGACGGTTGAGGCGGAAATAAACGGCGCCAAGGGCGCGGCTCCGGGCGGGACAAGCAAGGGGATATACGAGGCCAAGGAAATCGACGCCGAAGACGCGGTTTCGCTGATAAACGGCCCGCTGAAAGAGAAGCTTGTCGGCCGCGAGTTCACGCAAGAAACTTTGGACGACGAACTGAAGAAAATAGACGAGTCCCAGGATTTCTCGAACATGGGCGGCAACACTTCGACGGCCCTTTCGTTCGCATTCTTCAATCGTGAGTTCACGCTGAAGAAATCGTCCTTCCCGTTCCCGCTTGTGAACGTCTTCGGCGGGGGAAAGCACGGCGGATTTTCGGACATACAGGAGTTTCTGGTAATGCCGCACGAAGCGAAGAGCTTCTCCGAGGCCTTTGAAACAAGCAAGCGGTTCTATGACGCATTCAAGTCGCTGGCGGAAAAAAGAGGGCCGGTAGGGAGAAACATAGAAGGCGCAGTGACCGCGAACATAAGGCAGGAGGACGTCTTTGACCTGCTTCTCAAGGTTGCGGAAGACGTGCCGGCAAAGATAGGCATTGACGCCGCGGCTTCAGAGCTTTGGAACGGCGAAAAATACGTCTACAGGAATTCGGGCAGGGAGCTTGACAGCGGCGAGCAGGTAGATTTCATGAAGGAAATTGCCGAAACCTACAATTTGTTTTATTCAGAAGACGCGTTCGACCAGGACGATTTCATGGGCTTTGCCGAGCTGAAGAAAAAGATAGGCGCGAAAACGCTCGTGTGCGGCGACGATCTCACCGTCACGAACGCCGACCGGCTCAGGATGGCGCTGGACAAGGACGCCGTAAATGCGATGATAGTCAAGCCCAATCAAATCGGCACCGTTACGCTTGCCCTGAAGGCGGTGGAGCTTGCAAAATCGGCGGGTGTGACTAACGTAATGTCGCACAGGTCCGGGGAAACGTTTGATTCGACCATAGCCCGCCTTGCAGTCAACTGGGAAATTCCGATAATAAAAATCGGGCTTGCCGACACGGACATAGCAAAGATGAACGAGCTTGCAAGGCTCTGGAGCCTTGCGGACAGGCCTAAAATGGCGAAATTATGAGGCTGCTCTTCGTGATACTTGACGGAGCGGGCGATTCGCCTTCGGCTCTCGAAGCCGCGAAAACGCCGAATCTGGATGAAATAGCGCAACGCAGCAAAACCGGCATGCTCTTCCCGATAAAAGGCGTTGCTCCTGAATCCGACCAGGCCATGATGGCGCTGCTTGGCTACGACCCGTATGCGTATTATACGGGAAGGGGGCCTCTTGAAGCGTATGACGCCGGCGTAAGCTTCGGCGAGGGCGATGTCGTCTTCAGGGGCAACTTCTCGGTCATGAAGAACGGGATAATCACGGAACCGAGCGTTGAAATAAGCGAAGAAACGAACGCAAAACTGTGCGCGCTTTTGAATGAAAAGATTGGCATGAGGGGCGTAAAATTCCATGCCACGAAAGGCTACCGATTCGCGCTCGTCCTTTCACGGCCCGGATTAAGCGCTGCCGTGCAAAATACCCATCCCGGCTATGCCGTTATAAAAAATCGCATATCTACTGCGCTTGAGGAACGCACCGGAGCCGCGCCAAGAACATGCGAGCCGCTTGACGGCTCCCCGGAATCGAAAAAAACCGCCGAGCTTGTCAATGAAATAACGGCGAAAGCAGCAGCTATACTTGAAGACGGCAACGCTGCAAATTACATACTGCTGAGGGGCGCAGGAGCCGACCTGCCTGAGCTTCCTGCTGCGCAGGGCATGTGGTGCATGCTTGCGGACAGCCATGCCGATGCCACTATCGGCAAGCTGGCCGGCATGGCTGTTCAAAAGAAGCCCGAAAGCAACGCGGAAGTCGCCAAGAAGGTCGTGTCGCTTTACGCATACGACAACGTATGCGTCCAGATAAAATCCCCGGACAGCCATTCGCACAGGAAAGATTTCCGCGGCAAGGTAAAGGCGCTTGAAGAAATAGACCGCGACTTTTTTTCCGCCGTCAAGAACATTCCCGGAGTCACGATAGCGGTCACCGCCGACCACGCGACTTCGTCGGCGCTCGGCGCCCATACCAAAGACCCGGTTCCCATATGCATAACGTCAAAGAAGCCCGACGGCACAAAGAGGCTCAGCGAAATAGAGTGCATAAAAGGCTCGCTGGGTGAACTGGACGGCAGCGAACTGATGCCATTGATCAACAGAATACAGTCCGAATAATTTTCCCACAGCGTGGGTTGAAGATTATTTAAGCCCTATCGGCCAATTGTCTTCCATGTCTAAGCAGGCGTTGAACCTCGGTACAGTTCTGCTTAGCCTTGCGATTGTCCTGCTGCGATAAGCAGCCGATAGGACACTCCGCTTTTCTAGAAATTTCAAAAATAAATCGCGGAGACGTCGCTACATAAAACGGAATGATGAAAAATGGCACTTGCAACGGCTTCGGACGGATTGCATTACTGCGGCCGTTTGGCTGTTCCCGAGGGCGCGGATTATCTTGTTGCCGATGCAAGAGGCGCTACTTACGCTTATCCGAACAACAAGACACGGGAGGCTATATTTTATCGTCCGCTAGGATCGGCTAAGCCTTTACCGGGCTCTGTTGTTGTCAATGGCAAGACAAATGTGAGAAACCACGCGGGGAATATTTCCATAACCCCCGCTTCTCACGATATTGCAAGCATAGAAGCTGATTTGACTTATCAATATTGAGGTTTTCGTATGAAAAATCCAGGATTCATGGGCGTAAGTTTGCATCGCACTTACCTTTCATTATATACGCAGCTCCTGCTGCAGCTGCTGCCATAGGCAGCCCGACGATACTCATTCTCCGCGCTGAAAAAACACGGAGACTTGGGAATATAAAATGAGGTGAAGAAAAATGGATCCTATAGCAATCGTAGAAGCGCGAATGGCACGACAGTGGACAAATGAAAGATTTGGCGTAGATGACGATATTATGCCAGAAAGACCGATCGGGGTGTACCAAGCAACAAATAGAAAATACGCATATCCAACGGCACGAGATTCCGCAATGCCAGACTACAAAAACCATGACCGATGAATTAAAACTAATTTAAGACTTGCGAATAGTGGATATCATGGATTTTGCTGCGATAGAGAAGAAATGGCAGGATAGATGGGAGAAGGAACACGCTTTTGAGCCGGATTTGGATCCTGCGAAAAAGAAGTTCTTCATAACCTTCCCGTATCCCTACGTCAACGGCGCGCCGCACGTAGGGCACGCGTATTCGTCGCTGCGAACGGACGCTTATGCCCGCTTCAAGCGCATGCGCGGCTTCAACGTTCTCTATCCGCAGGGATTCCACGCCACGGGAGAACCCATACTCGGCGTTATTGAACGCCTTCGCAAGAACGACCAGTCGCAGATCCAAACGCTGAAACAGTTCGGCGCCACGGACGAGGATATCAAAAAATTCAAGGAATCGCCGGAATATCTTGTCAATTTCTGGATAGCCGAATGGAAAAAGGCGCAGAAAGCGGCGGGCTTCTCAATCGACTGGCGGAGAAGCTTCGTCACTACAACATTAACCCCCCAATATTCGCGCTTTATAGAATGGCAGTACAACACGCTGAAGAAGCAGGGCTACGTGGTCCAAGGCACCCATCCGGTCATATGGTGCCCGCATGACCAGAGCCCGACCGGCGACCACGACAGGCTGGAAGGCGAAGGGGAAAGCCCTGTGGAATACACCGCGATAAAATTCAGGCTGGGCGATGCATTCCTTGCATGCGCCACGCTGAGGCCGGAAACGGTATTCGGCGTAACCAATATCTGGATAAATCCGCAAGGCGATTACGTGAAGGCCGTAGTAAACGGGGAAAAATGGATAATCAGCAGGGACGCTGCCGCTAAACTCGCGGACCAGCTGAAGAAAGTGAAAATCGAGTCGCACGTCAATCCGGCAGACCTTCTGGGAAAAAGAGCCGTGCATCCGCTGGACAACAGGCAAATGCCTATATTGCCCGCCGGTTTCGTTGATACAGGCATAGCAACCGGAGTCGTCATGTCCGTTCCTTCCCACGCGCCTTTTGACTGGGCAGGCATACTCGACCTTGTCAATTCAGACCTTGAAAGGTACGGCGTCACAAAAGCCGAACTCGAGCCTGTTGTACTCATAAAAACCGAGGGTCTCGGGGAAACGCCGGCGGTAGCCATGGTAAAGAACATGGGAATCCTCTCTTCATCGGAAAAGGCGAAGCTGGAGGAGGCAACGTCCCAGATTTACAAAAAGGAATACCATAAAGGAATGCTCAACAAGAACTGCGGCAAGTATGCCGGAATGACAGTTGCAGAAGCCAAGGACAAAATAATAGAAGAGCTCATGGGCATCGGCGTTGCCGATGCCGTATGGGACTGCGTTGGAGTCGTCTGCCGCTGCACCACGAAGTGCCACGTGAAGATACTGGAGAACCAGTGGTTCCTCAAGTTCTCGGACGAAACGTGGAAAGGCAAAGTCAGAAAGATGCTCAACGGCATGAAGATATACCCCGAAGAAGCAAGGCAGAACTTCGAGAACACGATAGAGTGGCTCAAGGACAAGGCATGCACGCGCAGAGGGGGCCTTGGAACGCCGCTTCCTTGGGACAGGTCGTGGATAGTTGAAACGCTTTCGGACAGCACGATATACATGGCATATTACACCATAGCGAGGATAATCAATGAAAGGAAGATACCGGCGGACGTTCTCACGGACGAGGCGTTCGATTACATATTCCTCGGCAGGGGCGGCGCCCGGAACAAGGACATGGAAGAGATGAGAAAGGAATTTGAATATTTCTATCCGGTTGACCTGCGAAACTCGGGCAAGGACCTGACCCAGAACCACCTTACGTTCTATCTGTTCCACCACGCGGCGATGTGGCCGGAAGACAAATGGCCCAGGGCCATTTCCGTCAACGGCTTTGTCAACGTCGAAGGGGAAAAGATGTCCAAGAGCAGGGGCAACATCATACCGCTCAAGGATATGGCGGAGCAGTTCGGCGCCGACATGGTGCGCCTGAATATGGTCACTGCGGCGCAGGGCTTGGATGACGCCGACTGGAGATCGGAGAACGTAAAGGGATTGAGATCGAGGCTTGAGATGATTTACGAGCTTTGCAGGGACATAAAAAAAGCAAAACGCGGCACGAAAACATCGCTTGACATGTACCTTGAAAATAAAATCAGGAAGGAATCGTCTGACGCCATCGGGGCATACGAGGAGCTCAGGTTCAGGGACGCCGGCACTCATGCGCTTTTCGAGACGACAAACGCATTGAAGTGGTACATCCGCAGGGCGGGCGGCATAGACAACGCCAATCCTGATACGCTGTCCGAGTCATTGATGAGGGCCGTGAAAACGCTTGCCCCCATGGCGCCCCACATATCCGAAGAGATGTGGACCATGCTCGGAGGCAGGGGCTTTGCGGCTTTCCAGCCGTTGGCCGAAGAACCGTACGATGACTCTTACGAGAGCACAGAAAAGCTGATTCAGAAGGTTACTGAAGACATAGAAGAGATAAAGAAGCTGGCCGGCGAAAAGAAAAATGCCAGGATATACGTGGCGGAAGAATGGAAGTTCGCCGCTTTGGCGAAGCTTTTGCAGGGAGCCGAGCCCGCTGCCGTTATCAGGGAGCTTGCCGCCATGCGCCGCGAGAAGGGCAAGGAGATTTCATCTTTCGTCAATTCCGCGAAAACGCGAAAACGCGAAGCCATCGCCCGCGAACTGCAGATGAAAGCCCTTTCTGAAGCGTCTGCTTTCATATCGGCGCAGACTGGAATCGGCATTGCCGTAGAAGAAGCCGCCGGCCAGAACCAGAAGGCAAATGCAGCCGCGCCGGACAAGCCCGGGATATTCTTGGAATAATCAAGCTCACTTGAATTTTCCTTCCTCACGCATTATCTCTCCTATACGTTCAGATGTTCTTATAGTAAATTGCAATAATAATGGAACTTTTAGCTGCAATTTACTATAAGTAAAGAACATTATTGAATGTTCCATAATTAATGTTCTTTACTATTAGAATAATCAAGCTCACTTGAACATGGCAAGCGATTTCTTATAAAGCACATATATTATTGTCATTGCAACAGCGCCGTACGCGAGCCAGCCGATTATGAGGGAAGGGTTCTGATTCGTGATATAGAAATAAGCGGCAAGAACCAAGAACATGCAGCCCCCGATTGCAAAGGCGATACCGGACTGGCTGCGATATTCGCTGAGCGTCACTACAAAGACTTTCTCTTTCCTGCTGCGCGAAGCCTTCGCCATAGTTAAATATGGACATGCCTTGTATATAAACGCAAAAAGCTTCGGGGTTTGCCTGAATGATATGCAGGAACCCGACAGGTTGCGATATTCGATTTCAGAGATACAAAAGATGTGGCGAAGGTCATTTATCAAACAAAGTATGCTTCAGAATGTTTCAAGGCTCCTGTGAAGTTCCCTCTTTTCGTCTTCCCTGAAGCGCATCCTCTGGAACATGGTCTCGAACACGCCTTCCATCTCTGAAAGCCTCTCTTCCATGGACTGCTGGGCGCCGGATAATTCCAGAATGGCGCACCAAAGCTGGGCGTTCCTCATGTCTTCGGCATGGCTGTATGCCCCCCTGTGGCGGGCGACCTTCTTGAGTATGTCGTTTATTTTTTCCTCGTCCCGGGGCGCCAGAAATTCCTTCCAGTCTTTCCCTTCTTTCATGAGAACCTTGAACATAAAGCTGGTATGACAGAAGCCTATAAAAAATGATTCCATCGCATGCCCGGCATATGGAGTTAAATCCTTTTTCTCCAAATGGTTGTGATGGAAAAAGGCGATTTCGTAAGGATTGATTACGTCGGAAAACTGGAAAGCGGCGAGATATTCGACCTGACCCGCGAGGACGTCGCGAAGAAGGAGAAAATTTATAATGAAAAGATGAAATACGGCCCGGTTTCGGTCGTTATAGGATCCGGATTCGTGCTTCCCGGCCTTGAAAAAGCGCTGGAAGGCATGAAACCGGGCGACAAAAAGACCGCTATCATAGAGCCTGCCGACGGTTTCGGCCAGAGAAAGGCGGACATGGTCAAAACCGTCAACAGCAAGGTTTTCGGGGACGGGAACGTCGATCCCCGGCCCGGAATGATAGTCGATTTCTCCGGCCTCAAGGGAAGGGTGCAATCCGTTTCCTCGGGCCGCGTTACCGTGGACTTCAACAACCCGCTGGCGGGAAAGAAGCTCATATACGACGTGGAAATGAAGGAGAAGATAGAAAAAGCGGACGAGCAGATAAAGTCGCTGCTCGAATTCTTCGGCCTGCGCGCGTCCGCTGTAACGATATCAACCGATGCCGCGGACATTGAGGCCGACGTGCCGGCCGAGATAAGGAAGAAGATCGCGGAAACTATACTCGGCAACGTCAAGCCCGACGGAAAAAAGCTCCAGAAGGTGCGCTTCGCGCAGACGTTTGAAGCGAAGAAGGCCTGAACGCCCAAAACTGCTTTGTTTGCATTCTCCTGCGGCTTTTATCGCCGCTCCGCTCATAAACCGCTACATTGTCCCCATCCACTATAGCATGCACGGTTAATTCGTAACGTTTTATCCCTAACACGCGGGGCATATAGCGCGGTTAGCGGGCGCCCGGAAACTTCTACTGTCATTCTTTCAGCACCACCGGCTTGTGGAAATACATCGAAGTCTTGCAATAGCTGCATGCAACCGGAATCCTTTCCTTCCTTGTTATCCAGACGTGCCCGCATTTGCCGCATTTTATTTTCATGATATCACCTTACTACTACTATTATTACTACTATTACTATTTAAAATTTTAACTTGTGCGCCAATTCGCCTTTAAATAATTTCAACGAATTATACAGAGCAAGAAAGACGCTGGCTTATATCGCCCCTGTTATTTTCCGTTGTTCGGGGGGTGCGATACGGCTCGTTCGTTGATGTTTAAGGGGAAACGGTGATTGCATGGGAGTAGGAAGCATTGATTCTAAAAGAAACAAGAATGGAGACGAGGAGCTTAGAAAGATTCTTGAGTCCAAAAAAGCCACCATCAAGATCCTCGGCGCCGGCGGCGCCGGCGGCAACACGCTTTCCCGGCTGACGCAGGTAGGCGTCACCGGGGCGGAGACGATAGCGATCAACACGGACGCGCAGGACCTGCTCTACACTGACGCGGACGTCAAGCTGCTCATAGGCAAGGAAATAACAGGGGGCCTCGGCGCAGGCGCCGACCCCAAGGTAGGCGAGGAATCCGCAAAGGAGAGCAAGAACGAGCTTAAGGAAGCCATAAAAGGCGCCGACATGATATTTTTGACGTGCGGTCTTGGAGGCGGAACGGGAACGGGCTCCATACCGATTGCAGCCGAGCTTGCCAAGAAGCAGGGTTCGCTTACAGTAGGCATAGTCACGCTTCCCTTTACAATGGAAGGCAGATCCAGGATGAACAACGCCAGGCAGGGCCTGGAAAAGCTTGAAAAGGTCGTGGACACGCTCATCATAATACCCAACGACAAGCTTCTTGAGATAGTGCCGGACGTTTCCCTTACAACGGCATTCAAGGTGGCGGATGAAATACTTGTAAACGCCGTTAAGGGCATAACCGAGCTTGTCACAAGGCCCGGGCTCGTAAACCTTGACTTTGCCGACGTGCGCGCGGTCATGTCCCAGGGCGGCCTTGCCATGATAGGCATGGGCGACTCCGACACCGAAAACAGGGCATCAGAAGCCGTAGAAAGGGCGTTGAACAACCCCCTGCTTGACGTCAACATAGACGGCGCAAAGGGCGCCCTCATAAATGTAACAGGCGGCATGGATGTCACGATAAGGGAATGCCAGCAGATCGTCGAGGCGGTCGCCGAAAGGCTCAATCCTGACGCGAAGATAATCTGGGGAGCCCAGATAATGAAGGAACTTGGCGATTCCATAAGGACGATGATAATCGTCACGGGCATAAACATGCCCCATATGCAGGCAATGGAAAAGCCCTACGTCCACCAGAGAAAGCGCGACATAGAGAAAACCCTTGGCATTGACTTCGTGGAATGAGCATGATGGCAAAGCCCCTCTACAATCTCCGTATAGAAGCCGATCCTGCAGGCGACGATTCCCTGAAGATATGGGCGGATAGCGTCATTCGTGACCCAAGAAAACTTCGCTTGTATTCAGAACTGGCGGATTTCCACATTGTCATGGAGGACGGCCGGCTGAAACGCGGTTATGTACCGGGCATTGAAACGCGGAGCGCCAAACTTCCGGTTCCTTCACTCCCAGGCCATCTGTATATTCATTTTGAGGGCGGCGGAATGTCCACTATAGAGAAGCACGGTTTTCCCGGCTTGAGGAGATACCGCCTTATCAATCCATAGGCGCGACGCCATGCCGACTCTTTCCTAAACTATGCGGCCCGATGAAGCCCGAAATAACCATTTAAACGTTTCATTCAATTAAGGGAAATGAGCATCAGGGATCGGATAGACAAAATGGTCAGGGTGCTGATGATAGCATCCAAGCCGGATGCGCAGGAGCTCGCGCAAAGCGCCAAGATAACCGGCGCCGGCATAGCCGCGATAGGTCTCGCGGGATTCGTCATATTCATCACGGCTATGCTGCTCAGCGGCGCAGGCCATCTATAGGTGAAAAAATGATTTTAACGGTAAGGACGACGACGGGAAGGGAAAACGTGGTCATGGAGTCATTGGCCACAAAAATAAAGAGCGGCGCCATACCGGTAAAGGCCATGTTCCGGCCTGAAGAGATACGCGGATACGTTTTCGTGGAAGGGGAGCTAAACGACATAGAAACCGCCACGAAGAACGTGCCGCACGTGCGCGGAATAATTGCCAAGGACGTCCCCATGACGCAGATCGAGCGCTTCCTTGTCGCAGAGAAGCAGGAAATAAAGGTAGGGATAGGCGACGTGATAGAGATAGTCGGCGGGCCTTTCAAGGGCGAGCGCGGCAAGGTCACAAGAATAGACGACACGAAGCAGGAAGTCACTGTGGAGTTCCTCGAAGCCGCAATACCGATACCTGTCACCGTGCCCGTCAATTCGGTAAGCATATATTCAAAGAAGAAAGAGGGCTGATTCCGCATATAATGGAGGTATAAATATATATGGGCAAAAAAGAATCAATAGACGTTCTCGTTCAGGGCGGCAAGGCCACGCCTGCACCGCCATTGGGTCCGAGCCTCTCGCCGCTCAAGGTAAACGTCGGCCAGGTAGTCGCCCAGATAAACGAGAAAACAAAGGGCTTTGCAGGCATGGAAGTGCCTGTCAAGATAGTTGTCGATACTGAAACCAAGGAGTATACAATAACTGTAGGCACGCCGCCTACAACTTCCATGATAAGGAAGGAAATGAAAAGGGACAAGCTCAGGCACAAGAAGGAAGAGGCCACTATCGAAGGCGGCGACATAGGATTCTCAAAAATACTCCAGATAGCCAAGGCCAAGGAGGACGTTCTTATGAGCCACACGATGAAGGGCAAGGTGAAACAGATACTCGGAACGTGCCTGTCAGGCGGCGTCACGGTTGACGGCAAGGATCCGCGAGCCGTGCAGAAGGAAGTGGATGAAGGCAAGCACAAGGTCGAATAAGCTTATAGTAGATCACATTAGTTTTTTGATATTATAATGTCATCTGCATACAGCAAAGACACAGTTGCCCGGATACTTCTGGCATTTGCTATATAACTTCTCTTGCGCCGTGTGCGCAATGCCCGAAATGTTAACGGTGCCGAAAAAGCCTTTTATGCTTTCCCATGATAGCTGAATTATGAACGCCTACGATAAGGCACTCCTCGGGCTTTACGTGATATCGCTTTTCGCGATAATCGCGCTGTTGTCGGACGTATGGGCGCTTGCCGCCATACTGGTTCTGATTCTCATGGTCAGCCTTGTCCAGAAGGCGGCCTTTGAGGACGAGATAATCCGGGAGTCGGACAGGCACCGCGAAGCCATGGTGCAGATAGCGGCAAGGCTCGAACTCTTCTCGCGCAAGCTCGAGGAAATACGCTACGACGTGGGCAAGGGCTTTTACGCGTTTGACAGCCGCCTCAAGGAAGCGCGGGTTGATTATCAGAAGGACATGGACATGAACTACCGCGAACTCTCGCGCAAGCTTTATGAAGTCGAAAACCGCCTGACTGCGGCAAGAAGGACTTTCGCGAGCGCGCTGGGCGCGATGGACGACCGCATCAATTCAAAAGACGAGGAAGAAACTTACAGGCGCTAATGCGGTGGTGTGTTTGACAATACAAGACGAAATCGTAGCCAATATAACAGGCCAGTACAAGGACGATTTTAGATATCTAGTCGCCGGCTCTATGCAATATCCAAACAGCGCAACCGGACTTTTCCATGTGAAGCAATCCGGCTATGTACGGGATACACTCAAACATATAACAGACGTGGAAACTCAGATATGCCTCAATCAGATGGTGTATGCCGCCTTTGCTCAGGCTATAGTGGACAAGGCATGGGAAAGGGACGCTTTATGGAATCCTCTGGTTGGACTTGATATGCCTATCTATGAAGGCTTAATGAAAGATCATATGTTCATCAGAGAATCGCATAAAAAATTCCGCAGGCAGATAAACCCGGCAGAGCCATTTTACGGAACTATTACATTAGAAAAGACTGGAGGACGCCGGGGCTTATATTTCGCAGAACTGTCTTTTTCATTGGCCGACAATTCCGCCACAGGGGCGTTATCCCTCGCCATGAATAGGTAACCTTTTTATGCTTTACTATGATATTAGATAAGTCCGCATACTGCCGCTTTTCTGCGACAGGAGGATAATTATGAAACTTGAAGAAGCCATACAGAAGCTTAGGAAGCAGGAAAAGAAAAAATTCACCCAGACGGTAGACCTCGGCCTGACACTCAAGAACCTTGACGTCAAGAAGCCCGAAAACAGGTTCTCCAAGGAAACGGTGCTTCCGCACGGCAGGGGCAGGGACGTGCATGTGGGGCTGATATCCAACAGCATCCCCGACGCGATAAACAAGGACGGCCTTGACGAATTGCAGAAAGACATGAAGAAGATGAGAGCCGTAATCAACAAGTATGATTATTTCTTGTGCGAGCCTGCATTGATGGCCACGGTAGGCAAGGTTCTGGGCAAGTTCCTGGGGCCGAAGGGCAAGATGCCCAAGCCGCTGCCGCCGAACGTGCCGGCAGAGGCGATAATGACGAGCCTCAAGAAGTCCGTTTCAGTGAGGGTGCGCGATGCTCCTGCGATAACCGTGCCCGTGGGAACCGAGGCCATGACGGATGCCCAGCTCAAGGAAAATGCCGAAGCCGTCATAAACGACGTCAAGGGCTTATTGCCCAAGGGCGCAAACCAGATAAAAACGCTGTACATCAAGACGACGATGGGAAAGCCGGTGAAGATAGATGCTTAAATCTGAAAAACCGAGGAAGGTCGACGAGCTTGCAAAGCTGCTTGCTTCGTATTCCGTGATAGGCATACTCAACATCCACAAGATGCCGACAAAGCAGATGCAGAAGATAAAAAACAAGATGTCAGGCAAGGCCACGATCAAGGCGGCAAAGAACGTCATACTCAAGAAAGCGATGGAAAAAAGCGGCCATGATCTCTCGGCGCTTTCCGGCAAGGTGGCCGGCGAATCGGCCGTCATACTGTCCAACGACAATCCGTTCCGCCTTTACGCTACATTGAAGCAGAACAGAATAGCTTCAGGAGCCAAGATAGGCGACATTGCTCCGCAGGACATAATGGTACAGAAGGGGCCGACCGGCCTTCCGCCAGGCCCTGCAATAACGACCCTGCAGAAGCTTGGCCTTAAGACAACGGTCGAAGCAGGCAAGATTGCAGTATCTCAGGACAAGGTCGTTGCAAAAAAAGGCGAAACGATAACTGCGGACATGGTCAACGGATTTAACTTACTCAAGCTCGAGCCCATGCAGATAGGCATAGACATGGTATCCGCATGGGAGAATGGCTTGATATACGAAGGCAAAGTTCTGGATATCGACAAGGACGAGTACCAGAGAAACGTCGAGGCGTGCATTGCATCTGCATTCAACCTCTCGGTCAACGCCCACTATCCGACCAAAGAAAACATCTCTGTCATGATACAGAAGGCGTTCGGCGAAGCGAGAAGCCTTGTGATAGAAGCAGACATACTTGACAAAGATTTCATAGGCGAAGTTCTCGCAAAAGCATCACGCGAAGCAAAGGCGCTCGAAAGCGCAAAGAATGTTTAGGAGGTTTTGAAACATGAATCTAGTATACGGAGCTCTCCTCCTTCACTCCGCAGGAAAACCCATAAATGAAGCAAATGTAAAGAAAGTTGCTGAAGCAGCAGGCGAAAAAGTTGAAGAAGCCCAGATAAAGGCTCTCGTTGCAGCACTTGAAGGCGTCAATATCGAAGACGCCATAAGCAAGGCTGCCATGCCTGTAGCAGCAGCGGCACCTGCGGCGGTAGCCGGAGAAGCCAAGAAAGAAGAGAAGAAAGAAGAAGACGAAGCCAAGAAGGCCGAAGAAGCAGCCGCAGGATTAGGCGCTCTGTTCGGTTAAATTTTTTGCTTTCATTTTGTTTTCATGATTCTTCATTTGAATAGTTCTATATAGGTTCCGCTATAGCCGGGGGCTCTTTACGGCCGCTTTTGGCCATCTCTACCACCATGAACTTGGGTCGGCCTATGGGAATCGCAAAGTCCAGCAGAGAGAAAGCTATGACACAGTTGTGCAGCCTCCCGCGCTTCAGCATATGCCTGAAAATCATGTTCGAGAAGAACCTTGCCGAATACTCCTTCTTTTTCATGCTATAATCATTCAAAAGCTCCCCTGCTGTTTCCTCTGTGTAGAGCCTCTTGTCCCCGTACCTCTTGTGCTTGTGCATATCGTCGTCATGCGAAACATGCAGCGGCAGGCTGTATATGTGCCTGGAGCCACCCTTTGAAACGCGCATGGCTTCGCTTATCCCCAGCCTGTCGTCGTCAAGATGTTCTATCACCTGGACCGCCAATATCGTGTCGAACACATCCCCCTTAAAAGGCAGATATTGCATATCCGCCCTCACTATCAGTTTGTCCGGGTATTTTTGCCGCAGGATCGGCATAAGCTCCTCGTCTATCTCAACCATCACGACTTTTTTTGAATTTCTGAGAAGGAACGGCGTATGCATGGTTCCCATCCCCGCGCCGCATTCCAGCGCTGCACCGAGATTGGTTCCCAGGAATTTTTCTACTACCAGGCGCTCGGAAAAATAACGCACGTTGTCGCCCCCTCCTTTCACGAACAGCTTTGCCAGCCTGCCAAAGACCATAAGCATCTTAATTGAATCGGCGTTTAAATACGGATTCTCCCGTATTCTTCGCGACCCGTGTTTGGGCAACGTTTAATTCGGTTGCATTCCTTAGCTCGTTTGTTCGGTCTCTACAACCACATCGAATTCCCGTTGTTTCATCCGCCGTGTTAATACGGCGGAATTCGATGTTTAAATTCTTTCTTGTTGTTATGGAATTTAAATAGTTATATTATGTATAATTATTGTGATGTTATGGAAACCGTGAAAATCAGGGCAAGGGCATGGGGAAATTCCGTGGGCCTAGTTATACCCAAAGAAATAGCCGAAAAGGAGGGCATCAAACCCGGAAAGGAAGTTGAGATACTGATAACGAAGAAGACCAACGTCTTGAAGGAAACGTTCGGGACCATGAAATTCAAGAAATCGGCGCAAGAGATGAAAGACGAGCTAAGGAAAGAACTTTATGACTGAAGCATTCTTCTTCGATACATACGCAGTCATAGAGATCATATCCGGCAACCCGCACTACGAAAAATACAGAGATGCTGAAATAGTGCTTACAAAGCTCAATCTTTTCGAGCTTTTTTATTCGATACTGAAAGAAGATGCCGGCAAGGCGCGCCATTACCTGAAAAAATACGAAGAGCTTGCCATAGAATTCGACAGCAACGTTATCCAGGCGGCGGCCGCAATCAAGAAATCAAACAGAAAGCTTTCCATGACAGATTGCATCGGATACGCCGTTGCCCTGAAAAACGGCATGAAGTTTCTCACAGGCGACAGGGAATTTGAAGGCATGCCGAATGTCGAGTTCATGAAATGAGATACAAACGTATGGGCGCTACAGCCGGTAAAAATCCGCCTTTCCTTAACTATTAAGATTTTGCCTATAATTGATTAAGATGCT
>JAGVVY010000008.1 GCA_018304585.1 Candidatus Aenigmatarchaeota archaeon
ATAAAACGCTATCCTGTGACGGCAAGATGGAGAACAGACCTGCATTTCGTGGAAGCTTCAATAGACGATTTCATTCCTTATGTCATATCCGGCGAAGTAAAGCCGCCGGCAAATCCACTCGTGATACCGCAAACGTGCCTCAGGTTCAACGACATAGACAATGTAGGAATAACAGGAGCGCATTACACATGTTTTGTCATGATTGGGCAGCACAGATTCGAGCAGCCTAAGGATTACAGGATGAATGATTATTTCATCCACCTCATGAAGTGGTTCACAGACGGCCTCGGCCTTCCCAAGAAAGAAATAATATTACACGAGGACGTTTGGGCCGGCTCAGGCAACTTCGGCCCATGCGTGGAATTTTTCTCAGGCGGCCTTGAATTAGCAAACCAAGTATACATGCAGTTCAGGCAGACTGAAACTGGTTACGAGGACCTTAAGCTCAAGGTCCTCGACATGGGTCTTGGGCAGGAAAGGAATGCATGGTTCTCGCACGGAACTGTCAATAGCTACGAGACAACTTTCCCAACGGTGATGAAGCATCTCAAGAGCATAACCGGAATACAAGTAAACGAAGACATCATCAAGAAATTCCTGCCGTATGCATCGATGCTTAACATAGACGAAACTGAAGACATGGACAAAGCATGGAAGAAAGTTGCAGAAAAGACGGGGTATGACGCAAAACTTCTCAGGGAGAACGTCATGCCTCTTGCTGCACTCTATTCGATTGCCGAACATACAAGAACATTGCTTGTCGCGATAAATGACGGAACGCTTCCAAGCAATGTCGGAGGGGGCTATAACCTGCGCTTGATACTGAGAAGGGCGTTTTCGCTCTCAAGAAAGTACGGATGGGATATTGATTTTGCCAAGCTCTGTGAATTGCATGCGGATTATCTCAAGGAAATATATCCTGAGCTTCAGGAAGCCATTGGGAGCATAGGCGATATACTCGCATATGAAAAGGAAAAATATGATTCTACGAAAGAGAAAAGCAGGGAAATAGTAAGCAAACTGAAGGACGTGAATACCGACAAGCTGATAGAACTTTATGACAGCCATGGCATCCCGCCAGAGGACGTAAAGGATGTGATGCCAAATATAGTTATTCCTGAAAATTTCTATCTACTTGTAGCTGACAGACACAGAAGAACCAAGAAGAAAGAAAAGATGAAGATAGAATTTGACGCAGCGCCGACAGAGCTCCTTTATTACAAGGACAGCAATGCGAGGGAATTCACGGCCACAGTTCTGAAAATAAGAGATAACTGGGTTGTCCTTGACAGAACGGTATTTTATCCTGAAGGCGGAGGACAGCAGAATGACTTAGGCACTATAAACGGCGCTGCTGTTGAAGATGTCCAGAAATTCAGCGGCGTTGTTGCCCATAAGATCTCTAAAATTTCGTTCAAAGAAGGCGACACGGTAAAAGGCATAATAGACGCAAAGAGGCGCGAGAGTCTGATGAAGCACCATAGCGCCATACACATAGTCAACGGGCTGGCACGGCGGGTTCTCGGCAGCCACGTTTGGCAGGCAGGCGCCATGAAGACGCCGGAAAAGGCGACAATAGACCTTACGCATTACAAGATTCCTTCGCAGGAGCAGCTCGATGAAATAGAAAAGCTGGCCAACGATGCCGTGAAAAGAAACATTCAGACCCATAAGCACCTGATGGAACGAACAGAAGCCGAGAAGAAGTTCGGGATGCGCATCTATCAAGGGCCGGCAATTCCGGCGAAGGAATTAAGGATACTGGAAATACCGACGATAGATACTGAGGCGTGCGGCGGAACGCACGTTGACGAGACGGGTATAATAGGAAGAATCATAATAACCAGGGCCGAGAAGCTACAGGACGGCGTTGTCAGGCTTACGCTTGTCGCAGGCGAAGCTGCCCGCGAATACGAGGAAAAAATGGCGTCTTTGGCCAGGGAAGCCGAGAGCATACTCGGAACAAAGGATCTAGTGTCCGGCGCAGAGCGGCTTTTCAACGAATGGAAGCGCGCGAGAAAAGAATACGAAGAAAAAGCGAAGTCGCGGGCTGAAAGCCTTGGCGCGAAAAGCGTTGACGTGCTTGATGCGG
Source organism: Candidatus Aenigmatarchaeota archaeon (assembly GCA_018304585.1). Classification (GTDB taxonomy): domain Archaea; phylum Aenigmatarchaeota; class Aenigmatarchaeia; order GW2011-AR5; family GW2011-AR5; genus JACQID01. The sequence goes on from JAGVVY010000008.1 coordinate 2,093, forward strand.
ACAGGAAAAGCCTCATGGCGATAACGAAAAGGGGCGGCTCCTATGTTCTTTTCGGAACCAGGGACAAAAGCATAGTCATATCCGGCGGCAATGCCCCTGAACTCATGAAGTTTGTTGCAGGCATGACCGGCGGCAACGGCGGCGGTTCCGGGGCGTTTGCCCAGGGAACGTATGAAAACAAGCCGGATGAGCTTATATTGGAAAAAATAAGGAAGCGGATGAAAAATGAATGATATAGAAAAGATGAAGAAAGTAACCGAAATACTGCACGTCGAAGCGGAAGATGTGCCCAAGGTCCTAAAGCGCTTCAAGGAAGATATAGCTAACAGCAAAGAACATTAATTATGGAACATTCAATAATGTTCTTTGCCTATGCTAAAAATTCCATTATTATTGCAATTTACTATAAGATGCGCTAATGTTCTTGAAAAGGCAGACCGGAGGCTTGAGCATCAGTTTCTCGCACAGGGCGCCGGTTATCTTCGCTTCGTCAGGATCATTCAAAACCTGCTTGCCGTTCAGGCTCTCAACGGTCGCGTAAGTCTGGTTCGCAGCTATCTTCTCCACGATCAACTGCCTCTGGCCGCTTACCGTTGCCATGGAATCTGGAAGGGCCGTGACAAAACCGTCAAGGCTGGAGTTGCCGTAATAGAGCCTGAGGACCGTGAAGCCGTTGCTTATATAGAAGTTTTCCGACTCCCTTGAAAGCTCCTTTTTCAGGACGAAAGACGTCAACGGCTCTATTGCAGGCGGGGCGCCGCCGGTTGCAAAGCCAATCACGAAGAACGCAATGGACGACAGGAACAAGCTTCCGACGATGAACATCACCATCGCCTTCTTTTTTGTCTCCTCTTTCATGAGAAATATTAGAACATGAATCTTAAAAACGGATTATCGCGGCCGTTCCAGCGCTTTTTAAGTTTTTACTTCAGAATATGAGAGGGTTACATTGAAGCGGTATCTTGTTCTAGAAAACGGGTCTGTCTTTGAAGGCCAGTCGTTCGGAAGCCCTGCAGCTGCAGGCGGCGAAGTCGTATTCAACACCGGCATGACGGGCTATACCGAAGCCATAAGCGACCCTTCTTACAAAGGGCAGATACTATGCCAGACGTTTCCTCTCATAGGAAATTACGGCATTGATGAAAACGACTTTGAATCGGCTTCCCCCAAGATAGAGGGCTATGTAACCGGCGAGACGTGCGAAAGCCCAAGCCACAGGAGCGCATTTTCTACGCTGCACGAGACGCTGAAGAAGCACGGTATCCCGGGAATATCCGGCATAGATACAAGGCACCTGACAAAGATTCTGCGCGCAAAAGGCGCCATGCTCGGGGCTATTAGCGATGCGACGATAATGCCGGAAGTGAAGGATCCCAATCAGGCCGACCTTGTGTCCTTAGTCACCGTCAAAGAACCGGTACTTTGCCAGGGCGCCGGGCCGGCGATAGCCGTCATTGACTGCGGCGCCAAGGAGAATATAATCCGCTCATTGCTGGCAAGGGGCGCGAAGGTATTGCGCCTGCCTGCATCGTACAGTGCCGATGAAATAATGTCATATGCCCCTCAGGGCGTCGTGATATCAAACGGACCCGGCGACCCTGCCATGGCCAAATCAACGATAGCCGCCGTACGGCAGCTCATGAAATACAGGATCCCGATATTCGGCATATGCCTTGGAATGCAGATACTTGCCCTGGCCATGGGCGGCTCGACCCATAAGCTAAAATTCGGCCACCGCGGGCAAAATCACGCCTGCATTGACGTGAAAACGAACAGGTGCTACATAACGTCCCAGAACCACGGCTATGCGGTCGGTAACCTTCCTGATTACGCGGAAGCGACTATGCTCGACGTGAACGACAGAACAATGGAAGGCATGGCCCACAAGACGCTGCCGTTCTTCGCCGTCCAGTTCCATCCCGAGGCGTCCCCGGGGCCGCGTGACACGGAATTCCTGTTCGACAAATTTATTGCGCTGGTGAAAAAATGAAGAAAATTCTTATTATCGGGTCGGGCGCCATCAAAATCGGGGAAGCGGGCGAATTCGACTACTCCGGTTCCCAGGCAATAAAGGCCCTGAAGGAAGAAGGCGTCGAAACGGTGCTTGTGAATCCTAACATAGCTACTGTCCAGACTGACCCTGGATTTGCAGGCAAGGTATACTCAATCCCTATAACACCCGCGTTCGTCGAAAAAGTGATAGCCAAGGAAAGGCCTGACGGAATACTACTGGGCTTTGGCGGCCAGACCGCACTCAACTGCGGCATGGAACTGCATGAAACCGGCGTGCTTGAAAAATACGGCGTCGCCGTCCTGGGGACGGGGCCCGACAGCATAAAACTCGCGAGCGACCGTGAGAGCTTCCGCTCGTTAATGGAGCAGAACAAGGTCCCCGTTCCAAGAAGCGTCGAAGCAAGCAGCGTGACGGACGCGCTGAAGGCGGCGAAGGAAATAGGCTATCCCGTCATAGTACGCGTGGCATATACGCTTGGCGGCTACGGTTCAGGCGTGGCTTACAACGACGCAGAGCTGAAAGAGATAGCATATCGCGGACTTTCATACAGCCGCATAAGGCAGATCCTCGTCGAGGAATATCTCGACGGCTGGAAAGAGCTTGAATACGAGGTCATGCGCGACCGGGACGACAACTGCATAATCATATGCAACATGGAAAATTTCGATCCTATGGGCGTGCATACGGGCGATTCAATAGTCGTCGCGCCTTCGCAGACACTGAATGACGAGGAGTATCACACGCTCAGAAGCACTGCGCTGAAAGTCGTCCGCACTCTTGGCATAGTAGGCGAATGCAACATCCAATACGCCCTTGACCCGGGAAGCGATGCGTTCAAGGTCATAGAGGTAAATTCCCGCCTGTCAAGAAGCTCTGCGCTTGCCAGCAAGGCCACAGGCTATCCCATTGCATACATAGCCGCAAAATTGTCGCTTGGCCGCCGTTTGCATGAATTGACGAACAAGATGACCGGAACGAGCGCTTGTTTCGAGCCGTCCCTTGACTACGTCGTCGTCAAGATGCCAAGATGGGACTTCCAGAAGTTCAAGGATATTGATTCAACGATAGGCACGCAGATGAAGTCCGTGGGCGAAGTGATGGCAATCGGCACGCGCTTCGAGGAGGCACTGCAGAAAGCCGTCCGGATGCTTGACGTCGGGAAGGAGCTTACGTACATGAACGGCGAACCGGATATACGGATGCTTGAAACCCCGAACGACCGCCGCATATTCCACATCGCCAACGCCCTGAGAAGCATGAGCGTGGAACAGGTGGCTTTCCTAACAAAAATAGACCCATGGTTCGTTTCCAAGATAAAAAATATTGTGGACGCTGAAAAAAACATGAGCATGACTAAAGATGCAATTCTCCACGCCAAGCGCCTCGGCTTCTCGGACAAGAGAATAGCAAGTCTTATGGATGGCGAAGAATATGGGATAAGATCGCTCAGAAAAGGCATGGGAATAGTGCCTGCCGTGAAGCAGATAGACACGACGGCCGCCGAATGGGAGGCAAGAACAAACTATCTTTACCTCACGTACGGCGGCACTGAAGACGACATACAGTTTGCAGGACGCAAAAAAATAATCGTCCTGGGTTCCGGCTGCTACCGCATAGGCTCTTCGGTAGAATTCGACTGGTGCTGCGTCAATACGGCGCAGGCCATGAAGAAATACGCGGATGAAGTCATAATGATCAATTATAATCCTGAGACCGTTTCCACCGACTATGACGTCATGGACAAGCTTTACTTCGACGAGCTTACGCTCGAACGCGTGCTTGACATAGCGGAAAAGGAGAACCCTGCAGGCGTCGTGGTTTCTGTCGGCGGCCAGATCCCCAACAATCTTGCAATGGCGCTTGCAAGACACGGGATAAACATCCTCGGCACGAACGCCGAGAACATAGACCGCGCCGAAGACCGCGTAAAATTCTCCTCGCTCCTTGACGGCATAGGAGTGAAGCAGCCGCAATGGGCCGTGCTGGAAAACGCGGCAGGCGCGAGGGAATTTGCCAAGAGCGCCGGCTATCCCGTGCTGATAAGGCCGTCTTACGTGCTATCCGGCTCGTCAATGAACGTCGCTTTCAGCGACGAGCAGCTCAACGATTTCATGAAACGCGTTCCTGAAGGCGCCTCCGTTGCAATTTCAAAGTTCCTTCTGAAGGCAAAGGAGGTTGAAGTGGACGGCGTACGCGGCGACAGGACGTTTGTTGCGGCAATACTTGAGCACATAGAAGACGCTGGTGTGCATTCCGGGGACGCCACGATGATGCTGCCGGCGCTGAACGTCACTGCGGACGAAAAGAAGAATCTCATAACAATCACTGAAAAAATAGCCGACGCACTTGACATCAAGGGCCCCTTCAACATTCAATATCTTCTGAAGAAGGGCGGGATATACGTGATAGAGTGCAACCTGCGCGCGTCGCGCAGCATGCCATTCGTTTCCAAAACAATAGGCAAGAACCTGATGGAGATAGCAGCGTGCGCCATGATGGAGAATAAGGTTTCTGAAAACTACGAAGAGCCGCCGATATACGGTGTGAAGTTCCCGCAATTCTCGTTCACCCGTTTGGGCGCCGATCCCGTGACCGGAGTGGAAATGGTATCCACCGGCGAGGTCGCGTGCTTCGGCTCGTCTTTCGAGGAAGCGTTCCTCAAGGCCGCCATGGCCGGAGGCATACGAATACCGAAGGACGGCTCCATTTTCATAACAGTAGGCGGGGACAAGACCGATATAGCAGAACCGGCGCGGATGCTCTCGGAAAAATTCAGGATATATGCGACCGACACCACGGCGGAGTTCCTCTCATCCAAGGGCATAAAATGCGAGACCCTTTACAAGGTCAACGAAGACAAGCAGCCTAACCTTCTTGATTATCTGATAGGCAAGAAGCTGGACATGGTCGTGAATATTCCGTCGCTGTCGTCAAACGTCGTTCAAACGATACAAGACGAGCGGCTGATACGCAAGAAGTCAGTGGAATTCGGCGTGCCTGTGATAACGGACATGCAGTTGTTCCGCACGATGGCGAACGTCCTGCGCAGGGACGACGTGGAAGAAATGATGAGCGTGTGATTATGATGATTTCTATTTATTTTGATTCCGTGCCGAGCAATAATGCCGTCGTCGCTCCCCCAAATTGCCTTGCTATTCGATCCTTTCCTCTTTGTTTATAATCATAGTCAGACATCGATTTATTTATCAAGCTTTCTACTACACGGCCCGGGCGTTCCCCGCCGCAGAAGGCATTAAAATTAGCTATGCCTGTATATCCTACATCAAACTCGACCGTGCCTCTTATTCCAGCCCTCGTATATGGTGAATCGCCGTCGTTATAATCTTCAATTGAAAGTTTGAACTCATCGTTCACGAATGTATATCCCGTTACACGCCTGCCTGTGCAAACGTCTAACGGCATCATAGAACCATCTGCGCATATCGCTTTACTTTCCTTAAAGGATATTTCCACGCCGCGTATTTTTAAATATTCAGCAAGAATGAGAGGTTCTATGTCACCGACTGTAGGCGCTGTGAGGTCATTGTAGAAGTTTGTGCTGTGTTTATAATTTGTTACTATTTCAACCGTGTCGCTTACATGCATAGTATAATATACTTATCAAAGCTTAAATAAAAATCATTGAAAACTACTTCTTCTTCGCAGGCTCCTCGGGAATGAGAATCCAGGCTATCAGATAAATCATGAGACCCGCGCCTGAGATAAGGAAGAGCAGCCTTACGATGTTGGCGTCAACGTTGAAGTACTCGCCTATGCCTCCGCACACGCCGCCCAGAATCCGGTTTGTTCTTGAACGGTAAAGTTTCTTGGCCATATGAATTATTTTCTTTTTGAACATTTAAAAATCCACCGCTTGAAAGTGGTGGATTTGCACATCGAATTCCCATTGTTTCATCCGCCGTATTAATACGGCGGAATTCGATGTTTAAAATAGCCCCGAGCGGATTCGAACCGCTGTATCAAGCTCCAGAGGCTTGCATCCTTTTGTGTTTTCGTTTCCAAAAGGAAACGAAATGACCACTAGACGACGGGGCTGTAGTTAAGGAATTATCGGAAAAGAATTTATAGCTCTCCAAGCAACACGGATATTACACGCTTGGGAACTATATGTGAACCCTTCATATGCCCGGATTAGTTAACGGTTCACTATAGCCTGATATATGAAAGAAATCAGTCGTTGTCACGAAGAAGCCTGGAGCCGTCCTTGGTAATTATGTAGCAGGTGGATCCGATCGGGTTTATCACGGAAACGAGGTCCTTTTCCATGAGGCTTCTTGTCGCCGTGTCCAGCAGGCTTGAAGCATCCCTTGGCGTCACGCCGTTGTTGCTGACTATGAATTCCTTCAATTCGGCCTTGGTGATTAGCTGTGCGTCCCCTATCTTCTTGAGCAGTTTCTCTTCCGCAGGCGTCAGCTTCATTATTATCACGTGTAATCTTGAAAATTACGTAAAAACATTAATGCCCATGATAAATATAAAAACGTTGCCCTAATAGTAAAACGTGATAATATGCCCATACTTGCGGTGAATTTTGACAGGATAGATGCAAAGAACAGCGGCAAAGGCGCCGCGAACGTGAACGTTTCCAGCACGCCGCGCATCAGTTCCGTGAAGATGCACGCCGGCCTGCTCGGTATAAAGAACGTGGTTTCCATCGCATACTCATTCGAGACGAATTACCAGCCCGAAGTAGGAAGCCTTACCATAGAGGGCGAAGTCCTGTACAACTCCGACGGGGCGAAAGAAATAGCCGAAAAATGGGACAAGGAAAAGAAGCTTGACGACGACATGACCGTGGAAGTGCTGAACGCCATATTCAGGCGCTGCCTCGCCAAGGCCGTGGAAATCTGCTCGGACGTGCGGCTTCCCCCGCCCATGCAGTTCCCGAACGTCGTGAAGAACGAAGCGAAGAAGTGATTCTTCTGCCGGAATGGTTATTTCAGATGGGGATATGATTCTGCCCTGCTATCGCAGATCATTCTGTAAACAGCGTTTTCAGTTCCTTGCAGGACGCGTCAAAAAACAATTTAAACGATGCGGCCATAATTTTTCATGGCGCGCTCGTCTTCAAACGCTTCAAGGGGGCGCGTCCCTTATGCGCCGGGCATTACGAAACCTTCTATAAACCCTCTGCGCCGATACGTATTTTGCAGGCTGAAAGAAAATGACGGCCCCGTCCGCGTTTCCGACCTCTCCCATCCTAATTATACGACCGCCCAAGTATATGACGCGCTCGGGTGGCTTTCCAGGCGGTCGCTTCCCGATGGCGCAGTAGTATATGCAGAGGGAAAAGCAATGTTTGAAAAATACCCGAGTTCGCGCCTTCCTGCGCCTCCCGAGTTGACGGAATTATATCCTGACGTGGTCGAAAATTTCTACCACAAGCTTTTTGCCTGCCAGAAACAAAGATGGGAAAACATCGCGGTAGAACCCCAGCCGGGCGCAATAAAGACAATTACGTCTGTGTACAGGGAATGCCCCGATACAAAGGCGGACTTGCGGCAAAGGCGCGGCTTCCACTCCCAGATAATCGCTGCAAGAAACGCCTGCCCGGATGATCAGGTCGCGGGTTTCTACAGCGCCCTGCTCAAAGTTCTATGGGCCAATGAAGAAGATATGCTGCGCGGAAACAGGCTAACGGATTATCTGGACGCGGTCGCCCGCGGTCATTCCGGCGTTATAATACCGTGTGTCCTCGATCCAGACGGCTTCGCAGAGTTCGACGCAATTTTGCCGTCTATCGGCATTGTCAAAAAGAACGACGCATCCCTTACCGCACCCGTCCCCACGGGATGGGGCAGCAACTTTACTTATGCGGAAGGCGGCTCAGGACGCCACGTGCCCCGTGCCGGCCACGGATGATGCGCCGCTTTCAAGCGCTGGATTTGCGCATCGAATTCCCGTTGTTTCGTCCGCCGTGTTAATACGGCCGAATTCAATGTTTAAATAAGTTACTCCCAAGCCTATGCAATGAACTTTAGCAATTATTGGAAGGGCGCTCTTGCAATAGCAGCGGCCTTGGCTATAACGGGAGGCGTTGCCGGGGCGGTGAATGCTCCACGGGACAATGCACGGGTAATATTGAGATATCCGATCGAAAATTGCGAAAGGAGGACTCTTGTATTGCCTTCCGACAAGGCATGGAATAGGCACTATCGAACCCTGAATAGCATGGTTGAAAGAGCATATCCCGGCACGGGAATAGCCGGATATGGCTGGGATAACCTTCAGGGCGCAAGCAGAATAACGAGAGTAGATATAAAAGTTGCTGCATCGGATGCTGCTGATATAACTATTAACATGCGCGGCAACTCGAATGCAAGCTCAAGTGTCTATAGTTATGGGGATGAGGCCGATGAGCGCCATCGCCAGGAAATTGTAATTACCGAGCCGGGCGGCATAGGAATGTCGCTGGATTATGACCGCGAACACAATCCCATGCCAGTGGATTTCCAACGCCTCGGTGAAGACGTTACAGATCTCTTCTGCGTAGACGTTGTCACGTCACCGAAGCGAGCAGATCCTATTTTCAAACCCCCGTCTCATGCCAATCCAGGCAAACTTTACGAACGCTAAATTCTATAAACTTACAGTTTTACTTGGCAAAAGGGCTCTCCCTATTTTACGATATGATCTATAGAGATGGATATGATAAAATCCGCGAAGCATCTCGTGAAAAAGCACTTGGCTCATAAACACATCGTCTGCGCTCCTGCTACCGACTCCCGGAGTAAACATAGCAATGTTATAATATAGGCAACCACTTAAACCCTCACAAACGGGTGAGGTTTTAACTATATTCTATAGAATAGATTAGATAAAATATATATTTTATTACTATAAATCATAGTATATATTCTATAAAGCATATATGCAATCATATATAAAATATGCCCCCATCCCTAACTTAAAATTCGTCGTCCTTTTCAGGCTCCGGGTCCTCTTCGCCCTCTATAACGGACTCTTTTACGCCAATAACAGGCTCTTTTTCTCCTGAATCCTTGCGTACTGCACCAATAATCATCAAATCGTCAAAATCTTTGCTTATTCGGCGTGTTTTACGCATAAATGCCTTCATTGCGGATTCTACTCTGTCCAAAAGACGATTCGTGGTATTGGCTGTCAATAAATATCCTTTTGTGAAGCCCGCGCCTGCAGGAACCTTGATAAATTCAACAAGGCCGAGAGAGCGCCACTTCCTTAATTCCTCGTACGTCTGGGACTGTGAAATAGACAATATCTCGGATATTTTATCTACAGTAAGCGGAATATTGTCTTTCCTGTATTTTAAAAGCTCCAATAGAAGCTTTGCATGATTTGCACGGCTTTCTTTGCGTTTCAGGCCCAAACGCCGTACCCACACGTCTGCCATTATATCATGCGTTATATTATCCAGATGATCCGGCGGGGAAATCCGCTGAAAAACCATGTCAGAAAGCTTCTTTTTCATACTCTTATCAGCTCCACTCCGGCTTCTTTCAGGAGGCGCGTGCCCAAATCGTCGGGATAATCCTCTTTGGCAACGACCTTCTTTATTCCTGCATTGATTATCATCTTGGCGCACTGCGTACAGGCAGTAAACGTGGTATACAAAGTGGCCCCCTCGGTCCGCATGCCGTGCCTGGCCGCCTGGACAATTGCATTCTCCTCGGCATGGCAGCAACTGCATTTATCTAAAGACGTACCTGATGGCGCACTCGAAGCGCAGCGCGCGCAATATCCTTCAAAACAATTCTTGATGCCGCGCGGGGTGCCGTTGTAGCCCGTGGAGATGATCTGCTTGTCGCGGACAAGCACGGCACCTATCTGCCTTCGGATGCAGTTTGCACGGGCCGCCACCTGCTGTGCTATGTTCATGAAGTAGGTGTCCCAGTCCGGCCTGTTCACGGAAAAGACCCCCATTTAACGAGTACATTTACAGCTCCATGGGTGACCCATTTGGCATAAAATATGGCTTTAGAATGGCAGTTTTTGGCCGTTTTCACCGGTTTTTTTATGTTAGCGATAAGGCCGTCGTTGCCTGCGACAAATAAACCGCTTTCATCTTTTGTCCGGAATAAACCGGCAAAAGACCTGCTTTGCACTTCTTTAGCATATACCCTTGATGGCATAGTAACCTCTTTGGTCCTGCTCACTTTTATATTTTACGGTGTTAGAGAATAATTCCCGTCTTTGGCCGGAATACACTTGTTTTTGCGAAATATGACAACAAAGCTGCGGAAAAAGTTTCAGGATTCGACCGGAATCACGGATAAAAGAGATCAGTTAATGGGAATTCGCCTATTCTGCGACCGTCGCCATAAAGTCCGACTATTATCTGGTGCCCGTTTCTATATACGTATGCGCTGCTGGCAGCACCGGCGCTAGAAGGCATACCCAATACTCTGCCACGGACATGCCAATCGTCCTGCGGGTCCCTGTGATAAAGCGTCGGGTAAAAAGTTACTTGTCCGTCGGGAGAAACTCTGCAAGGAACAATACCCATTTCTATGCTCATCTTAATCACCAAAATTTATTTCTCTTTCTTAGTCCGGAGTATTTTTAAATCTGATTTCCATAGTACGATTTCTGAGGCGAATGGTTTGGATTCTGCCTCTACCATGGATTTTTCTATACATCTTTTTCCAGGCACTTTTTTGGCATATATTTGCATATATTTTTATTACGGCTTTTGGCCGGAATTTTTTATGTTAGTTTTCGGGGCGGTTTTTCTATAATATTTTTATATAGTTTTTATAGTATATTTTCTATGATAGTATTTCTATCTTATATTTTGTAGAATATGGATAGCGCCTCAACCCTAACATAGGACATAGGTTTTTACCTATTTAATATAGCTGACACTTCATAAAAATAGATTGACAAGAACGGTAGGGAGACAAAAATTAGGGCAAAACAAAAGAAATCGTTTATCGCTTCTTTCTTTTCTTGGATTCGGATTCGTTCATGCAGTGCGCCTGAGCCTTGTAGTATTTTGCCGCGCCCATAAGTGCGACGCCTGCGAAATACTGCAGTGCCAGGATGCCTGTGGCCATATCAAGGCCTATCTCAGGCATCTTCAGTTGCTGTCCTATCCCGCTTACGAGAAGGACCAATGCAAGAGCTCCGAATACCGAATACATGATGCAATTCGAGCACATAGAATAAATTGAGAATGCCGGTATATATAGTTAACCAAACCGGTGGTTGCACCTAAAGTCCAAAATCGGTCAACCGGTTGTATTTTGACTTTCTAAAATCGCAACATCTTGTGTTCATTGGCTACTTTTCGTGCAAAGCTCAAACCGGTATTATAATTTGGTTTACTATATATGACCAATTTTTGTAATATGCCCAATCAAGTTGGTCAACTATAGTAGATGGCATTAGTTTTCAGGCATTCTCTACATACAGCAAAGACATAATTTGCCCGAATACTTTTATCATTTGCTATATAAGCTTTTCAGGCAGGGTCGTAGCCGCCGCCTGTTATCGGGTTGCAGCGGAGCAGGCGGAACGCTCCCATGAACATTCCGATGACAGGGCCCCTCTTCTTGACGGCCGCTTTGGCGTATTGCGAGCATGTCGGCATGAATGAGCACATCTTTTTTACGCCGAATTCTTTTTTCAACTGCGGATCTATCTGCTTTTGGTAGTAATTTATGCTATCAAGAATGAAGCCATCTCTTCTAGGCATGCTGTGAACGTTGCGGGCCCACATTATAACTGCGCGACCGAAGCCTCCCGGACCGCAGCAGCAATCAACCTGCCCCTTCATTTTGTTCCCCTGGGCTTGAGCTTTGAGAACTTGCGGAGAACAGCCTCGAAGCTGTCTGCCAGCTCTTCACCGTCCTTTGTGAGATTTACGTATTTGATTCGCCCTTCCTTGTCAAAATCGACAAGGCCCATTTCTTCAAACATTTCAAGAAGCTTGACCGTGTGGGAGTACGTGCAATCCGTCTCTTTCGCAAGAACGGAAACGTATTTTGCATTGCCCATCTTTATGCACATGAGAAGCTTGACCGGCTTCTTTCTAAGGAAGAGATACTCGAGTTCGTTTTTGACGCTCATATAAAGTGTATGCATGCGCCTGCTTAAATATGCGATATATCTATTTCGGTATATACGTCGTTTTCCGGCCCCTTCTTCGCCGTTTTAAGGATTCGCACCGGCCTCCGAAGCATTAATATAGCGGAATCCAGTGTTTAAATACAATCCAAGCGTTAATGTTATTATGTCCGAACTTACCCTGCAGCCGATACGCAGGCTTTTCTTCAGGGCCGGGGCGAAGCGCGTTTCTGACAAGGCTGCCGAGGCGCTCATAGGCAAGATGGAAGAACGGGCGCTGAGGATAGCCGAAGAGGCATGGAATCTCGCCCGCCATGCGGGCCGAAGCACGGTCATGAAACAGGACATCAGGATGGCGGAAAAGCTCGTGAAGGAAAAGAAATAATCGCCTTCTAGTCCCTGATACCGTCTTCAGTGACGCTGAATACCGCTTCACCTTCAGGCAAATTAGGAGAATCAATCAGCCGCGCGACCCTCTTGGTCTGCTTGCTTTTTCTCAGGTACATACGGTAGGTGGAAGCGTGACCTAGAATGTGCCCGCCGATTGCCGCCGTGGGGTCGCCGAAAAGCATGTCAGGCCTGGCCATGACCTGGTTCGTCATGTACACGGCAACGTTGAAGGAGTCCGCGATTTTTTGGAGCGAATGCAGGTGTCTGTTCAATTTCTGCTGCCTTGGCGCGAGCTCGCCCCTGCCGGAGTAATCGGAACGGAAGTGGGACATCATGGAATCGATGACTATAAGCTTCACGTTTCTCTCCTTTATTATGTCGCGCGCCTTCTCCACGAGCACGACCTGGTGGTCCGAATTGTAGGCCTTGGCCACGAATATGTTCCTGAGAACCTTCTCCGGATCAAGCCCCTGCGCCTGCGCAAGCTGCACGATCCTTTCCGGGCGGAAAGTGCTTTCGGTGTCGATGAATATGCACGTGCCATTGAGCCCGCCTTTTTCGACGGGCATCTGAACGTTCACGGACAACTGGAAGCCAAGCTGCGACTTTCCCGATCCGAAGGCACCAAAGCCCTCTGTTATTGCCTGCGTTTCCACACCGCCGCCCAGCAGCGCGTTAAGCGAATCGCTGCCCGTCGTTACCCTTCCTATCTCCTTCCTCTTTTCCATCACGTCTGCCGCTGACTTGAAGCCCATGTCGAGCTTGTCACGCGCGGCTTCTATTATTTTTTCGGCGGTTGCCTGGCCTATCTCGCAGGCCGTGACGATTTCCCCCGCCGATGCGGCGGCTATGCTCATGAGGTCCTCGTATCCCGCTTCCCTGAGTTTCTGGGCACCTTTAGGCCCGATGCCGGGCAAATCTTCTATCGAAATCATTTCAGTCATGTTTTCACCTTTTCTGTATATGCGCCATTATCTGACTCCTCTTCAAATCGAAATCATTTCACTCATGTTTTGCCCCTGCTACGCCGCATCGCCGGGCAGCAGCCTGTTTATTTCTTCCTTCACGTCGACGCTCTTCACCGAATTCGCCACGAATTCCAGCCTGTCAAAGAAAGTATTGCGCCTGACCTTGCCTGAGAACACGTATTCCCGGCCTAGTTCCGCTTTTTCATAGACGTGCTTTAAGTCTCTCTTCATATCAAATATCCTCTTGGCCTCGTTTTTCGTCATCCCCAGCACGAACTCCGCCTGCTCGTTGAACAGGACGGCGCGTATGCTCTCCGTGCCGTCGTCTATTATTCCCGTGAGAACTATGTTGTGCTCCGGCGAGACTTCACCGTGCTCCTCGCACTTGAAGCCGTTAGCTTCCTTCAGGCTGGCCCTGCACTGCGGGCATACGGGATAGAACATGTTGGAATTGAAAAGCTGCACAAGGCACGCACGAACTTCTCTTCTGTATCCTTCCTGCAGTTCTTTTATAGAAGATCTTTCCGCGACTGCGGCAGGCTCTTCCGCGACGTCCACTTTTTCCGAGCTTCTCTGCATGAGGCCGTATTTGCCTATGCGGAGTTCGGCGTAACCGTCATATCCCTCCCTTGAAAATCCCTTGAAATGTATGACGTCGCCGGACTTGAGCTCTTCAAGAGCCTGCAGTTCCTCGTTCCAGAGGCTCAGCCTCACCGAGCCCGTGTGATCGGCGATTATCATGTTCGCGACCCTGCCTTCCGCCTTGTCGGTCTTGAATTCCTTGACCGGAAATATCCTTGTTATCTTCCCTACGACGTCCACGTTCTTCATTCCAGGCACGATGCTGCCTATGTAAAGCCTTTCCTTCTTCTTGAGTATCTGGACGCCAAGCTCCTTGGCCACTATGTATACCGCGCCTTCTTCGGATATGAGGCCGGAGAGCTCTTCCTGTTTTTCCTGCACGCGGGCCTTGATTTCGCTTTCATTCAGGCCCGAGTCTGCGGCAATCTTGGTTATCATCTCGCTTATCATGCGAAAAACTATGTCGGAAAAATGTTTAAAGAAATAGAGAGCGAATGAAAAGTGCGGAAAGTGTCAAAGAGCTAAGCTTTTTGAACAAATGCTCAGATTATTTCCTTCTCGGATATTATGACGAAGTCTCCTACGGACTTCACCGCCGAGAAAGGCACAAGAGTCCTGCTTCCCTCATCCCTCTCAAGATTGAGTTCGGAGGAGTGCCTTGTGGGCTCGACCATCACTATGCTGAGAAGTTCGCCGGATTCGGCCACGAAGTTCAGGTCCCCGACTACGCCGAATTTCCTGCCGGTTTCTTCGGAAACTATGACTTTGCCGATCAAATCTCTTCCTCTTGTAGCCATGTTACCACCCCGTTATTATATGGCTATATAATTCATTAGCAATCTTAAATACGTTTTTATCAGGGAACCGCCGCCTGTAATGTTTTATGTTAGCGATCATGCCTTGACCACGAGCGTCTTGAGCTTCGCCGCCAGGTGATAAACGAAGGCCCGGTCTTTCCTCGTCCGTTCGACCATCTTTTCCGCCATCATCCGGATCAGTATATTGTTGACGCTCCTCACGGCGTGCTGGCGGGTCTTGTATTTCTCAAGCGGCAGGCGGTTCGCTATGTCACCCGGGGACGCAGGGCCCGCGGCAAGGACTTCTATCACATCCCTTTGCATCGGGGTCAGGGCTTCTATTGCACTCACCGAAATGCTCTTCTCCTCTTCCTTGCGCGCCGAGACCATGTCGACCGTGATCGCAGAACGGCCCTGCCGCGCTGCAGCGTTGATGAGCTCCGTACATACTCGCAGTACCTCCCTCGGGAACCCGCCGGTTTTCTCGTATATTGCGTCTATTGCGCCCTGGTCGAAAGGCGCATGGCCCTTTCCGCCCACGCTCTCTATGCGCATAGCTATCATCCGTTCCATCTCCGTCTTTGTCAGCGAAAGGACCTCAATCCTCGCCACTATCCTCTTCCTCAGGGTCTCAAGCTTGTCGCGTATCTTCGGCTCGAACACCGGCAGGCCGGATAATATTATAGTCATGTTGTCTATCTGATCGCTAAGCACCCTGATCCATTCAAGCATCTCCAGTTCGGCTTCATGCGCCTCGTCGAGGAAGAATACCATATGCTTTCCCCGCAGCTTCCTGTTCATGAAATCGGGTATCTGATACGGATTTTTTATGTTAGGCATGAAGAGTCTCAGGAACCACGGCGCGCCGTATTTGTTGTTGAAAATATCCACGAGCTCCTGCGTATTCGCAGGCGGTTTTCCGGCGTAAAGGACGTCAAAGTTCTTCGGCACGTTCATTGTCGCCCATTTCAGGAGCGTCGTTTTGCCCGAGCCCGTCGGCCCGGTAACCAAAGATATATTATGCTTCTCTTCTATGGCCGAAAGAAGCATAGCCTTCTGCTCTTCATATCCGACGTAGAGATCCGGCTTTATGCTGAACGTAAAAGGGCTCTCGAACCAGCCATTTTCAGCCATCCAGTCTTTCAGCCTTTTAGGCCAGCCTATGGGGTTATTTTTGCCCTCTGAAGAGGGGTTTTCGGAGCCCTTTTCTTGCGTAAAAACGGCTTCCGGGACCGCTATGTCTTCATCAGGCGGGGGCATCTATTCATATCTGCTTCACGGCTTAAAAAGATTTATATGATGAACTTCACGGGCATTCA
Organism: Candidatus Aenigmatarchaeota archaeon; assembly: GCA_018304585.1. Taxonomy (GTDB): domain Archaea; phylum Aenigmatarchaeota; class Aenigmatarchaeia; order GW2011-AR5; family GW2011-AR5; genus JACQID01. Next base: position 18,231 of record JAGVVY010000008.1, read on the forward strand.
CGCGACTTTTGCATGTTCACGCAGCTATTCACGGATTTCTTGCTATTTTTCGTGAAGTTCACGTTTTTTGACAGTATGAATTCATGTGAAGACCTGTGAAGTTCACGTGAAACAAGACCTTCACGCGGGTATTCACGTGAAGTTCGTGAAGGTCTTGTGAAGATCCTGTGAAGGCGGCGTGAATACTTTATGAAGTAGGTGTGAATAGTTACTGAAGTTCATGTTAAGGTCATAGAGTTTTATACCGTTTTGTGACCGAATATTCCGGCTTTTGAGAGGAATACATATGCTTTGTGAGCTTTCTCATGTATTTTCCCGTCATATGCAAGAACATTGTGAGAGTATTCATGTGAGGTTCACACGCCATTCACATAATGTGTGAGATTGTTCACGGATATTCATTCACCTTCACGGGACGTTCACGCCATGTTCACGGATCTTCACGGGCGTTCACAGACCTTCATGTGAAGTTCACGTGAACTTCACGAACTCTCCCGTGAATATTACGGGCAAGTGAGTAGAATGTGAGTGTTTTGTGAGTTTTAGAAAACTAACATATTTTAATTTTTTCGTCTTTACGATAAAAAAGCCTATATTTAGGCGATTAGAAATATTTTAGACTATTTTTAGCCTTTAATTGCTCTCTGCGCTGCTCAGGATCTTCAGCATTTTCAGAATTTCGCTTATGCTACGGCCTTCGGCTATCTTCTGAAACACATACGGCTTCAGCCGTATCACCCGCAGCATAGGACGGGCCCCGGTGCCGAGGTTTGCCTCCTCCAGCAGAGGCTTCAGTATGCCGCTTACATAAGTGCCGGCCGTGGTTGCAGAGATTCCGGTATCCCTCGAAAGCTGCCTTAGCCATACCCCGTCCGGATTCCTGGCCAGAACAGATACTATAGCGGATATCTTCTTGCCGTCAAATCCTTTCTTCCTGCCCATGATAGAATAAATTGGACAGCTGTACGTTTAAAGGTTTCATAACCTTCAAATGGCTGGGAAATGCAAAATTTTGAAGAATTCGGGGATTTTGCCGTTTTATCCCTCACATATGCGTGTTGGACAGGAAATCAAGGCATAAAATATGTTATATAGACATGGTTTATATAAAATTATCCCTCCATATGCGTGTTGGACAGGAAATCAAGGGCTCATAACATCGTTATATTAATCTATATATCTAACCGCGCCAACAATACATATGCATATTCTGGCTATAGAAGCGGCCCCTCATATAATGCAAAAAATGAGCTATATACAGGAACGTCTCATAGAACTATCCGGCGTTGTAGCCGTAAAGCAGCCGCGCTTCATACTGGCACGATTGCAGGAACAAAAACATGTCCAAGAAAGGCTGCAAAAAGCCGTTGCCGATTTCTGCTCATTTAATATAGACGTAAAAGGCATGGGCGTATTTCCGCACGATCGTCATATAAAATCCGTATGGGTAGGAGCTTCGGGACTGCAGAATCTGCAAGATGCTATCGGCCAGGAGTTCGGCCCGCCGGGGGTGTCGCCGCATTCCGCAATAGCGATGGTGAAAAGCGGCAAAGTCAAGGAAGACATACTTAGGCACGTGAGGCAGCTCGAAAACCATAGCTTCGGTTCCATGAAGGTAGAAGGGATAAGCATACTGGCGCGGGAGAAAGCCGGGCAGCCGTGGAAAGAGGAAGCGTTCGCGAGGCTATGATGATGCGGCTCTTTGTCGCAGTCGACCTCGACGACAGAATAAAAGAAGACCTGACGGTCGTCCGGAGGGAGCTTGCCGTGACCGGAGCTAACGTGACTTCACGGCAAAACCTTCACTTCACCATGAAGTTCATAGGAGAAGGCCGGCCGGAATTGGCCGTCAAAAAACTAAAGGCAGCGCTTGCCGGCCAACGCGCTTTCACCGCGGAGGTAATGGGAATCGGCGGCTTTCCTGACGATAAGCGCCCAAGGATAATATGGGCAGGAGCTCCGGAGCTTCTTGGGCTTCAAAAAAAGATCATAACGGCCTTTGGCCAAGGCGGGGAAGATGCAGTTCCTCACGCGACCCTTGCCAGAGCCGGAAAACCGGATCCGAGGCTTTCGTCCATAATTTCACGGCATAAAAACGCTTCATTCGGCTTCATGAACGTGAAAACCGTGAAGCTCAAGAATTCGGTCCTTGGCCACGGGGGACCCGTATATTCCGATATTGCATCGTTTGATCTGGCGTAAACGCAGGTTCGCATATCGGAACTTTCAACGCGAACCTGCTATATGCATGTTCGGCATAAAATGTTCCGGCATCAACTGAACATGCTATAAGTTCACGAAAGCGTCACAAAACCTTCACATGAATTCATTTGTTTCACGGCCGTGAATCAGCGTGCTTACGGACGTGCCAGACGACTTTACCCGCTATTTCATCCCTCTTCACAGGGCCGAATTGCCGGCTGTCAGTGCCGATCGGGTTATCGCTAAGAACGAAATATTCGCCGTCTTTCATAAGGCCCGCCGCGCCCTTCCCCGGAACCGCGGCTATGCGCTTCAGCATATTCCGGCCGCTCTTGTTTATTACCACGGCGTCCCCCACGGAAAGGGCTGCATTTTTTGTAAGGACGACGACATAATCGCCGTCACGATAAAACGGCTCCATGCTTCGCCCCTGAACTGCAAACCTTCGCAGGAAGAACATTTTTACCCCTCCAAACGCTTCACTACCTCCCTGCAAAAAGCCGGCAAATCAGCCGGCTTTCGCGACGTTATCAGGTTATTGTCAACCGCTACCGGTTCATCGGAGTACTCTGCCCCGGCATTGATCACGTCGTCCTTTATGGCGGCCGCGCACGTGACTTTCCTGCCTTTCAGTATGCCTGCGGATATCAGGACCTGAGGACCGTGGCATATTGACGCTATCAGCTTCTTCCCGTCGTGGGCCGACCTCACCAAATCAAGCACGACCTTGCTCTGCCTCAGCTTGTCAGGCGCCCAGCCGCCCGGTATTACAAGAACGTCAAAATCGGCGGGGTCGAAGTCCTCTATCCTGCCGTCACACTTTACTGGCACGCCGTGCTTGCCGCTGTACTGAGCCTCGCCAAGACCCGCGACCTTTACGTCCCCGCCCGCTTCCTGGAGCCTGTAATACGGGTAAAGCAGTTCACTGTCCTCAAAGTTATCCGCCGCAAGAATGAGGATTTTTTTCATATTATATATGTACATCGAAATTATAAATTAGTTTCATAAAGAGAAGCCATTTAATTGCCCGACTCATATAATACTCATGGAATTGCTAAAAATAGACAGCGTCATGTTTAGAGTAAGCAATCTTGAGGAGGCTGCCAAATTCTATCGGGAAGTTTTAGGCCTGAAAAAAGCATGGCGAGACTCCCAGAATGCCATGATGGGATTTATTTTTCCCGAAAGCGATTCAGAGATCGTAATTCACAGCAATTCTGATATACCCACTCCTGCATTCAG
>JAGVVY010000009.1 GCA_018304585.1 Candidatus Aenigmatarchaeota archaeon
GTTTAAAAACCTTCTCGATTAATTAGACTCGTGATTGAATGAATTACTTAAAAGGCAAGAAAATACTCATTACCGGCGGGACTGGAAGCTTCGGCCGTCATATAGTGAAGAAGCTTATACCGGTAAGGCCGGAGAGCATAACAGTCTTTTCTAGGGACGAGGAAAAACAGCACCTGATGGAAAACGAGTTTGAAGAACACGCCGATATTCTAAAATTCAAGATAGGGGATGTGCGAGATTACGAACGGGTGCTGGAAGCGACGAGGGGCGTAGACATAATTTTTCACGCGGCCGCCATAAAGCAGGTGCCCCGATGCGAATATAACCCCATGGAAGCCGTAAAGACCAATGTCATAGGCGCGTATAATGTAAAATCTGCGGCCATCAAGAATGGAGTCGAACGGGTAATAGCTATCAGCACTGACAAGGCCGTGAAGCCCGTGAACGTCATGGGCATGACCAAAGCCATCCAGGAAAGGCTTATCATTTCCGACAATTCCGACAAGGGCAGCACGAAATTTACCTGCGTGCGATACGGCAATGTTCTGGGAAGCCGGGGAAGCCTCATACCCCTGGTAAAAAAGAGGATAGAGGAAGGAAAGGACATACCAATAACGCATCCCCAGATGACAAGGTTTTTGCTGTCTCTGGACGACGGCGTTGAACTCGTTCTAAAGGCAACGCAGTCCGAAGACGGGAATATAGTAGTAAAGAAAGCCCCGGCATGCAGAATAGAAGACCTTGTCATGGTCATGAAAGAGAACCTCGACAAGGAAAACCGCTGCAAGATAAAATATATAGGCCCGAGAGCCGGCGAAAAAATGCATGAAGTTCTTGTTTCTGAAGATGAAATGAACAGGATGGAGGAAAAGGACGAATACTTCACTATATACCCGTACGTCAGGACGTCTGAAGTAAGAAACCTCAAGGAGTACACGTCAGAAAACACGGAGAAACTGAACAAGGACCAGATAAAGCAGCTTCTTCAGAGAACGGGATGGTTGTAATGATAGTCATCACTGGAGCCAGTGGCAGGCTCGGGAAAGAGCTTTCCAAGCTTTTCCCGGATGCGGCAACGCCTACCCACCGCGAGCTTGATGTGACGAACGAGAAAAACGTTTCCCGCTTTATACAGTCCGCCAGCCCGGAAGTGGTTATACATCTGGCGGCAATGACAAGCGTAACAGAATGCGAAACCGAAAAAGAACGCGCATGGAAAATAAACGTAACGGGAACATTAAACACGGCGAAGGCGTCTGCGAAGGCCGGTGCATATTTCATGTTAATGTCAACCCCGTGCGTCTTTTCAGGAAAAGGCCCTTTCATGGAAGACGACACGCCTTATCCGGAGAATTTTTACGGCCTGACCAAAATAGCGGCCGAGATTTCCGTTCTCGCTATATCCACGAATAGCGTGATAATCCGCGCCAACTTCGTCCCGAAAGAAAAGTGGCCTTATGAAGGCGCCTTCACGGACAGATGGGGTACTTACCTGTTTGCAGAAGACCTCGCGAAAGAAATCAAGAAAATAATTGACCTGAGAAAAACGGGGGTTATGCATGTCGCAGGCGACAGGATAATGAGCATGTACGAGCTTGCAAAATTATGCCCGGATTCCGAACACGTAAAGCCGATTTCTTACACGAAATATCTGGAAAACGGCGGCTGCAGGCTCACGCAGGACATGACGCTTGGCTCAAATCACTGGCAGAAAACCACGATCAGCGCGTGAACCGCCAGATGCATATTTAAAAATTCAGCCCAATATCAAGCTTTAGTGGGAATATGGAGACAATCAAAAAAACGACAAGCCAGATCGGGAGCTCCCTTAGCACACGAATTGCTACTAATGAAAAACTGGGGAGCGCGAATCTTAACGACTGGATATTGAAATTCGTATTTCCCGTCAGGGATAAAAAAATTCTTGACGTGGGCTGCGGCACGGGCAGGCAGATAGAAGCGTTCATTCCTGAACTGGGACACGGCGAAATCGTCGGGGTTGACGTTTCCGAAGAATGCATAGACACCGCCAGAAAAAGAATTTCCGACAGCAGGGTCAGGCTGGTCATAGGGGACATGCTCAACATTGACTCCCTGGCTGAAAAAAACTATTTTGACATCGTGATCTCCACGTATGCGCTCTACTATTCAGGCAATGTTGCAAAGACCCTTCAGGACATGAAACAGGCGCTGAAGCCGGACGGAAAGCTGGTAATAGTCGGGCCTCATGGGGATAACAACAGGGAGTTTTTTGAGCTTATAGACTTTATGGCGCTGCCGCCCAAAGTGCTTGACTCCACGACAACTTTCATGGACGAAACTGTCATGCCTTTCTGCCGGAAACATTTTGCGAATGTGAAAACGGATTACTTTACCAATACGGTGCGCTTTCCGACCAAACAAACCCTCGTGGACTACTGGAAAAGCAATATATACCATCAGGATAGGTATGATCATATCTTCGATGAAAGGGCGGACAGCCACTTCAAAGCAAACCACGAATTCATTGTCCATAAGAAAGCCATGGCTATTTCATGCTCGGTGAAGAAATGAACGGCAGCGGATCTGAATGAACATCGGCGTTCTTATTCCGGCCTATAATGCAGGGAAAACGCTGGCCAACGTGATACAAAGAATACCAAAGCGCGTCAGCACGATTATCGTAGTTGACGACGGCTCCTCTGACAACACTTATGAAGTCGCAAAGAGCTTCAAGAAAGTCATAACGGTAAGGCACGAAAAAAACGGCGGCTATGGCGCGGCGCAGAAAACCCTTTTCAGGGAGGCGCTGAAACGGAAAGTGGACGTGATGGTGGTGCTGGTCTCCGACAAGCAATCGTATCCGGAGGAAATGGTCCGCCTTATCACACCTATCGAGGAACGGAAGGCGGAAGTAGTTCTTGGCTCAAGGGTTCTGGGGAATATGAAACGGGGCAAAATGCCTCTTTACAAACGGGTTGGAAATAAACTGCTGACGCGTATTGAAAACATGGGCTTCAGTACAAACATAAGCTCGTTTCACGATGCCTATAAAGCAGTCACCAGGGAGGCGCTGCAAAGGATTGACTTTGAAAGCTTCACAGACGGGTATCTTTTTGACACGTACTTCCTTGTAAGCGTGGCCAGAAAAAAAATGAGGTTTGCGGAGGTTCCTGTTACAACGTATTACGAGAAAGGCGTGAAGTCCGGCGTCAATTCCTTGAAGTATGGCCTGGATATAATATGGCTGATTATCCTCTATAGATTAGGATATAAAAACTTTTGAGTTATACGATTATCGGGGATAAATCTTGGAAAAAGACAAAGTAAAGGACCTGATAATTGCGCCTCATGCCGATGACGAAGTGCTTGGGTGCGGGGGCATATTGGGGAAGAATTCTTTTGTGTATTACTGCGGAATAGATGAAAGCAGGCTTCCGGTTACGGACCACAGAAAAAACCTGACCGTGGATGAACGCCAGGCGGAAATTAGGACTGTTGCCGATTTCCTCGGTTTCCAGTGGGCATGGAATCCGGATACCAAGGTGAATCACTATAAAGAAATCGAGCTTATCCCTGTATTTGAGAGGATTATCAATGAGCTCAGGCCAGAAAGGGTGTTTATCCCCATCCCGAGCTACAACCAGGATCACAGGGCTGTTTACCACGCCGCCGAAATAGCCTTGAGGCCTCATGACAGGAATTTTTTTGTAAGAAAAGTCCTGGTATACGAACAGCCGGACTCCATTGTCTGGGAGCACAAACCATTCAAGGTGAATTATTTCATGCCGATCGACATCGAAAGGAAGATAAGCGCATACAGACTTCATAAATCTCAGGTAAGGGCTATGCGCTCCCCTGAGACCATGAGGACGATAGCCGCTCTCAGAGGCGCTCAGGTAAACTGCAAATTTGCCGAAGCTTTTGTTCTCGAAAGATGGGTCGAGCAGTAACGCTTCTCCCGGTAATTTTTATGGACGTGAAATTAATTGCTATACCATTGTTCGTTTTAGTCAGCATCCTGTTCCTGCTGTATCCGGAAACATCCAATAGCATAATTTCCACGGACCTTCTCACGCGGGAGATGGGCACGGTTATAAGCTATATTGTTTCATTCTTCGCTTTCCTCTCCGCGCTTTCGCTGGCGTTCCCACGCGAGGCGGCACTGCTTGCAGACGCCCTGCTGCGCCGCGTACCTTCCGAGCCCAAGAGCATTATAACGATATTAGCCGTAATTTTTATCCTGAATTTCGCCGCAAAATTTGCTCTGGGACTGGCTGTGCCTGAAAGCTTCTATTACCACGATGGCGCCCACTATTCATCCATAGGGATGCATATATACAGAGGCGAGGGGTTCGTTTCAAACTCCCTCCAACTGGTGCTGCTGCCGAAGGATACCATACCGTTTAATGAAACGTCAAGGGCGCCGCTTGTGCCATATCTTATCGCCGCATCCTACCGCATTGCAGGCGCATCCTTTTTCACCGAACGGTTCATTTTTGTCCTGTTCAGCTCTCTCATTCCTGCGGCAGGCTACGCCCTTTTCAGGAAAATTTCCGGCCATAAACTCGGTCTGGCCGGCGCGCTGCTGCTATCATTCAACTGGATAGTATTTACCTATTCGCGTGTTGTGCATACCGAACTTCCTTTCATGCTCTTCGGGATGCTGTACCTGTTTGCGCTTTTTGACTTCAGGGCCAGACCGAGAGACTATCTGCTTTTAGGGCTGTTCACAGCTCTGTCCTATCTCACCCGATATCAGGCCCTTTATATCCTGCCGCTGGTCGCGGCCTTCTATTTCTGGATGCAGGAAAGAACCGTGAAAGCGACAGCAAAACATATTGCTCTTGTGATGATCATATTCCTTGCATTCATTTCGCCCTGGATGCTATGGAACATCCAAGTGACGGGCGGGCCTTTTTCTGACGATCTTAGCTACCTTATTGTAGGCGCCTATGGCGACCGCGACTTCAGCCATTACGTGTATTCGCTCGATACTGTGCCGGAAACGCTTTTCGGCTTGCTTGCGAGCAATCCGCTTCTCGTGGCAGATGAATATGCAAGTACTTTTGCGGGCTATGTGGCACTGACTCCGCTTCTTGTTTTTGAAAATCCTTTACTTTTCGCTGCGGCACTGCTCGGCTTATGGAAATGGAAAGGCTTCGCGAAAAGTAGCCATGCTTACACCATGATCCTGCTTGTCACACTTACCTTCGCCTTCCTTTCCTTTACCCTGCCGGTGGCGAGGTATATGTACCAGCTTATACCGGTCTACACGCTCTTCTCCCTGTTCGGCCTCATAGCGCTGTATAATGCAAAGATAACGGGGAAGCTCGGTGCCAAGATGCTGGTATGGCTGGCTGTGCTGTTCGTCCTTGTCGTCAATGTTGCCCTCATATCTTTCGCCTATCAGAACTTGGGCAGCAAAGGCGAAAGTTCGCTGGGCACATTCACGCTCTTTAAAGAATTCATAGAGCCGAACAACCTCACGAACTCCACGTTCATGGTGGATTCGTTCCCTTATTTCTATGAATATTATTCAGGGACGCGCATGAAAGTGATTCCCTTACTACACGAACAAAAAAGATTTCTACGATTATGCGGAAAAGTACGGCGTGGAGTACGTAGTTCTCCATAAAGACAGCATTTTGCGGATACCTATAAAGCTTCCGGAAAACTTCACAGGGCAGAAGATATTTGAGAATGACAAACGAATCGTATATACGCTTGAAGGCATATATGACGGAAAGGATGGGATGACATGACAGACAAAGTGAAAGAACTTTTTGATGGCAAGCCTGATTACGATGCAAGAAGGGACAAATATTATTTTGAACGGCGAACAAGGGAACTGGAAAAGGTCCTTGCAAACCTGAACAAAGATGTCAGAATACTTGACATCGGATGCGGGACGGGCATAACGATCGAATTCCTCCGCTCGAAAGGATTTCTCCGCGTGTCAGGCGGCGATATTTCAAAGACCCTTCTTGCCGCGGGCGCCCGAAAAAACATGGCGAATCTCTGCCTTACTGCAAATGTGCAACTGCCGTTTGCGAGCAATGCTTTCAATCTGGTCACTATGTTCGATGTCATAGAGCATATGGACAACTATGAAGAAAACCTCAGGGAGGTCTGCCGCGTGCTTAAACATAGCGGCATAGTGTTCATCAGCTACCCAAATCCCGGCATGATATGGCTGATCAACCTCATGGCCGCGATCGGGCTGAAGATACCCGGCAAAGAGAATAAAGTGCCCCTCTCGGAACTCAACGACGCCGCCATGCCATTTTTTGACATGGAAAGTTTCCAGCCCATCGTGCTGGTTTCCAAGCTTCCAAGATTTGCCCTCCGTTTCTTTGAGGCCATCGAAAACCTCATGCCAGAAAGTCTTCTGCGGCGCGTGGCTCTTAGCTATGTCGTCGTTCTCAGAAAGCGCCTTTAATCAGGCTTAAATATATTACCATAGTATTACATTTTATTACGTGGTTACTATGCGCAAAAGGATCTCGCTCTCGCTTCCGGACAAGATGATAAAAAGCGTGGACGCATACGCGGAAGCGCTCTCTGACACACGATCAGGCGCCATAGAATCAATTCTTCAGGAATACATGAATGCGGGCAGGTACTGTGTTATTCTTGCAGGCGGGGGCGATTATCTGATTACGGACGGCGAATACAGGCCCTTCATGGACATAGGAGGCAGAACCTTGATTCAGCGCATCGTGGAAAAAGTCGTGGGCCAGAGCTACAAAAACATAATCATAATAGGCACCAAAGAAGTTGTGACAAGATGCTTCGGGATACTGGCGAACGGCGAGTCGCTGGGGTGTTCTGTTGCATATATCGAGGAAAAGGCAAGGGGCGATAGCGCGAATACTTTGAAACTCGCGAGCGCGAAAGTGAAGGGTACATTCCTTTTCGTTCCATGCGATCATTATTTTGATTTTGACTTAAGAAAACTGGAAAAGGTCCACAGGCGCAGCGGCTATCCTGCCACGCTTGCCATTTATGGAGGCATAAGGCATGACGGCAACCGCAGTTCTGTGGTCGAATTGGACGGGAACGACATTATAAATTACTGGGATACGCCCTCTGTTGAGAAGACTACCCTTGTTTCCACGATGATAGCTTTTGCGGAGCCTGAAATATTTACAATGATACCCGACAGGAAATTCTCGCTTCACAAGGATTTGTTTCCTGAACTCAGCAAGAAGGGCGTTTTGGGCGGCGCAATACTATCCGGAAAATTCGTCAACATCCATACAAAGCAGGATGCAGAAGCCGCAAGGAGGCTGGTGAAATGAAGGGCATCATTCTGGCCGGCGGGTTGGGCAAACGCCTCCGCCCTCTGACCCATGCAGGCCCAAAGCAGTTAATCCCTATAGCCAACAAGCCTGTCATTCATTATGCGATAGAGGATCTTGTAGCTTCCGGAGTAATAGAAATAGGCATAATAGTCGGCTATTCCGCCGAGAGAATAAACGCTATCAAAGACGCGTGCGGAGACGGAAGTAAATGGAACACAAAAATAACTTATATAGAGCAGGATGCGCCGAGAGGCCTCGCTCACGCGGTATGGACGGCACGCGATTTCCTCGGACAGGACTCTTTTGTAATGTATCTTGGAGATAATATCATTAGCGGCGGCATAGGGAAATTCGTGAAGGAGTTTTTTGCGTCAGACGCCGATGCGAGCCTTCTCCTTGCAAAGTCTAGAACGCCGGAAAGATTCGGGGTTGCCGAGATAAAGGATAATAACATAGTAAGCGTAGAAGAGAAACCTGTCAAGCCCAAAAGCGATACGGTGATTGTAGGCGTGTACATATTCCGGCCATCTATTATGAGGCAAATAGAGGTCTTGTCGCCTTCGGCGAGAAATGAGCTTGAAATAACACACGCCATACAGGGCTTGCTATCGTCCGGCAGAAAAGTACTACACCATACGATAAGCGGATGGTGGGATGACGCAGGAACAGGCGAAGATGTCCTTCATGCCAATGAAATGATACTTTCGGCGCTTAAACCATATAATGCAGGAACCGTCGAAGAAGGCGCGTCTATTCACGGCGCGGTTGAAATCGGGAAAGGAACGGTAGTGAGGAAGGGGGCGAAGATAATAGGGCCTGTCAAAATAGGAGACAATTGCACTATAGCAAACGCTTCCATCGGACCTTACACATCAATCGGTGATTTATCCGAAATAATCAGCGGAACTGTGGAATCTTCCATACTCATGTCAGGTTGCCTCATTGACATAGGAGCTAAAAAAATATCAGGCAGCCTTTTGGGGAAGAATTCAAAAATTAGGAACGGGGATACGATGAGGCTCATGATAGGGGAAGATTCTGACATAAGCGTTTAGGTGATGTAATGAAAATATTTTCTCTCGATGAAGAACAGATAATGGAACAGACAAAAACGGGGAAGACGGTAGTTGCTGTCATAGGCTTTGGCTATGTGGGCGCCAGCATCGGCTCTCTACTTGCCAGAAATAACAAGGTGATTGCAATTGATGTCAATCCTGCAATAATAAACGCTGTAAATAACGGAAAGTCGCCGATAAACGAGCCTGAAGTCGAAGGGCTCATCTCGGATGCCCTTAAGAAAGGAAACATACGGGCTACGGCACAAATATCGGAAGTCGCCGATGCCGATGTAATTCTTGTGACTGTCGGCACTCCGCTAGGCAAAAATTACGAGCCTAACCTTGAATACATAAATGAAGTTTCTGAAAAATTAGGTTCGTTGGTCGGAAAAGGCGCTATGATCATACTGAAAAGCACTGTTACTCCCGGCACGACCGAAGAGCTTGTCAAGATAATGTTAGAAAAGAAATCCAATCTCAAGGCAGGAAAGGACTTCGGACTTGCGTTTTGCCCGGAGCGCCTGGCTGAAGGGTCTGCAATCCAAGACCTGAAAAAACTTCCTATAATTATAGGCGGCATAGACGCAGAAAGCGGCAAGAAAGCCGAATCATTCTGGCGGTCAAACGGGTTTGTCACGACAAAAGTCTCTTCGGCAAAAGCCGCAGAGATGGCCAAGCTTGCCGATAACCTCTGGATAGACGCGAATATCGCACTGGCCAATGAGCTTGCAATGCTATGCGAAAGGATGGGGCTGGATGCCTCAGAAGTAATAGACGCGGCAAATAGCCTGCCCAAAGGCAGGAGCATGGTCAATATATTATATCCGGGATGCGGCGTTGGCGGCAGCTGCCTTACTAAAGACCCATGGTTTGTGTATCATCTTGGCAAAAAGGCCGGGCTGAATCTCAAGACTCCGAAGACGTCACGGGAAGTAAATGAAGCCATGCCTGCCCATACCGTAGATCTTGTCAAAAGCTGCCTTGCATATGCGAACAAAAAAATCAAAGGCAGCAGAATCGCAGTTCTCGGTCTCGCTTTCAAGGGCGGGACTGGCGACGTGCGCAATACGCCGATGAAAGAAATAGTGAAACTGCTGGAGGCTGAAAATTGCATCGTGACTGCATACGACCCTTGGGTTACTGAAAACGATGCCCGGATGATTGCAGGGAATGTTGCAAAAACGCCTGAAAGCGCAATAGAAAATGCGGACTGTATATTGATAGGCGCCGATCATCCTCAATTCAAGTCGCTCGATCTCAAAAAACTGCACGGCATTGCAGCTGAAGGCTGTTCGATTGTGGAGGGGAGAATTATATTTGGCCCGGTCAAGGCGGCGGAGAATGGGTTCGGATATGCAGGAATAGGCAAACCTCAAGGAGGCAGGATACATGGCTAATCTTGTAATCACCGGAGGGGGCGGTTTCATAGGCAGTCATTTGACTGAAGAGCTTCTGCAAAGAGGCCATGAGGTAACGGTTTTTGACAACGCAGAACTGGAAAAATTGCGGAATATACAGCATCTGAAGACAAACGAAAGATTCCATTTTGTCAAAGGAGACATAACAGGCAATGGCATGAAGGATGTTATAACAGAGGATATTGATGTCGTCTACCATCTTGCCGCTGTAGTCGGGGTGAAAAATTACTGTGAGGATCCTTTAGGCACTGTAAGCGTCAATATATTGGGCACAAAAAACGTGGCTGAAGCTGCAATGAAGCATGGAACGAAGGTCATATACACGAGTACGAGTGAAGTGTTTGGAAAGAATCCAAAAGTGCCGTGGAAAGAGGACGATGACCGTGTGGTAGGCAGCACCAAAGTTGACAGGTGGACATACAGCACCAGCAAGAGCATGAGTGAGCATATGCTATTTGCATTGAACCGCATGCATGGATTGCCTGTGACAATAGTCCGCTATTTTAACGTCTACGGCCCAAGGCAGGCGCCGATATTCATGATACCCGCATGTCTGCGCAGGATATTGCGAAATGAAAGACCTCTCATATATGACGGAGGAACTCCGACACGCTGTTTCACATATGTAAAGGACGCCATTGAAGGAACTTTGCTCGCAGCGGAATCCAAGAAAGCAGAAGGACATGCGTTCAATATCGGCAGCATGAAAGAGCGAACTCTCAATGAGACGGCTCAACTGATGCTCAAGGCCGCGGGCCGGGAAGATCTTGGCGTAGAGTATGTTGATACGAGAAAGCTTTATGGAAGCATCTATGAAGACATTCCCAGGCGTGTGCCTGACGCAGGCAAGGCAAAGGCCATGCTCGGCTGGGAAGCAACGACTTCTCTTGAGGAAGGCATTAGGGAAATGATTGCGTGGTGCAGACAAAACAGATGGTGGTTTGAGTGAGCGTAAAAATTATACAACTCCCTGAAGTAACTGATGCTCGCGGGAGTCTTGGATTTGTAGAAGCTGGAAAAGATATACCTTTTGATGTGAAAAGAATATTCTACATATACGGAGTTCCTCGCGGGGCGAAAAGGGGAGGCCATGCCCACAAGAAGTGCGAGCAGATGTTTATAGTCCTGCAGGGCAACGCCGATATAATCACCGATGATGGCAGTGTTAAGGCAGTGCATAATTTCAATGGTCCGGCGAAGGGGCTTTACGTTCCACAACGCACCTGGGTCGAGATGCAAAACATTTCGCAAGGCGCTGTGATAATGGTTCTGTGCTCAGAGCATTATAATGCCGATGATTATCTTAAGGATTATGATTCGTTCAGAGGCGGAAAATAATGATACCTGTGTTTGACCTGAAAAGGCAGTACGCTACCATCAAAAATGAAATAGATAGCGCCGTATTCTCCGTGCTTGAGAACGGCGTTTTCGTCCTGGGAGAGAATGTCGCTGCTTTCGAGAAAGAATTCGCCGCCTACAACGGCAACAAGCATTGCATTGGCGTTGCATCGGGTACAGACGCGCTTATCCTATCGCTCCGGGCTCTCGACATAGGCCCGGGAGACGAAGTGATTACTGTTGCGAACACTGCATCTCCTACGGTCATGGCAATAATGAGTGTCGGGGCTACGCCAATACTTGCTGACTGCGATAGTCATTACAATATAGATACCGCTCTCATTGAGCAAAAGATAACACGCAAGACAAAGGCCATAATACCAGTCCATCTTTACGGCCAACCGTGCGACATGAAAGAGATACGCAGCATAGCAAACAAACACAGCCTGAAAATAATAGAAGATTGCGCTCAGGCCCACGGAGCAGAATATTCCGGCAAAAAAGTGGGATTTTCCGGCATAGGATGCTTTTCATTTTATCCGACTAAGAATCTCGGCGCATATGGGGACGGAGGCGCAATTGTCACGGATGACGACGAGCTTGCAGAAAAACTAAGAATGCTCCGCTTTTACGGTCAAAAGAAGACTTATGACAGCTTGTTCTTCGGATACAACAGCCGGCTGGATGAAATTCAGGCGGCGATATTGCGCGTCAAACTCAAGCACCTTGAATCATGGATAAAGGCTAGACGGCATATCGCAAAGTTATACAATGAACTTCTATCAGGCGTGATTATTCCTGAAGAAAAAACGGGGAGAAAACACGCCTATCATCTTTATGTAATTCGCATAAAGCAACGAGACGCACTCATGGCATATCTTAAGGAAAGGGGCATAGGCACCGGAATACACTACCCTGTGCCTATACATATGCAGAAGGCATTTTCACTGCCGGGAAATTATCCCAAGGCAGAAAGAAATGCGAAAGATATCCTGTCGTTGCCTATGTTTCCTGAACTGAGAGAAGAGGAAGTGCGAAAAGTTGCCGAGGATGTCATGTATTTTTTGAATAATAAGATATAATTGGCATGCGGCATTTTATGCCGGATGTGCGGTACAGGCGGTCGAGTTGAAACGTTCTGCTATTGTCCAAGTCTGCTATAAGCCTCAATAGTCTTCTTTATTCCTTCCTCCAGAGATGTTTTAGGGTACCATCCAAGAATTGATTTCGCTTTCGAATAATCTCCTACAAACTTGCGAACGTCAAACGACTTGTCCGATTTTATCTCAAGCGTCGAGGAAGAACCCGAAATTTCAAGAACAATATCGGCAAGCTCTTTCACGCTCGTGCCCCGGCCCGTCACAAAATGAAAATCGCTGCCTTCTATTCTTTCCTTCGCCCTAAGGGCCTTAATTATGCCGTCAATAGTATCTCCAAGAAACGTGAAGTCTAGCACCTGAGAACCTCCGTTTATTTTCAGGGGCTTGTTCTTGACCGCACTTATCACGAAATTCGGCACGACCCGTTCCGGCAGGTCCCGCGCCGAGCCATAAACGTTGGAAAACCTGAATATTATTATCTTGGTCTTGAAATATTTCCTGTACGACAACGCAAGCTTCTCGCCGCTGAGTTTTGAAATTCCGTATATGGATATCGGGTTCTTGGGGTGCGTCTCGTTCACAGGAAGCGATTCCGGTTCGCCGTATACTTCCCGGCTGGAGCCGAGAAAAACGTATGCTGAATTACCTGAATCTCGCACCGCCTCAAGCACGTTGGCTGTTCCGACAGAGTTCGTCTCTATGCATTCCCTCGGCCTTTCCTGCCCCCATGCGACGCGCGAGACGGCTGCAAAATGTATGACGGCGTCCATGCCGCTGACTGCGCTCTTGACTGCCGCGTAGTCCCGGATGTCGGCCTTTATCTTCCTGCAGTCGATTCCTCTGCTGTTATCGTTGAATACACGGTCAAAAAGGACTACGTCGTCTCCTTCTTCCATGAGTTTTTCGGCTAAATGACTTCCGATGAAGCCGTTGCCGCCTGTTATCAGAACGTTCATCTTATGTAAATGACCGCACGGCTTAAAAGCGTTCGCGCCTCTCTGGAACGCTTTAAAGGAGTGGATTTTTAAACTAGCCGGAAAAAGATTATTGATGAAGACTGTTATAATAAGGGACGACGATGTCCATGCTTTCACGCCTCTTGATACGCTGAAGAAAATCTATGATCCGCGGTTTTTCGGCCATGGTTTCAAAGTTTCGCTCTCAGTCATACCGAACATGGACACGTCCGTACAGATAAAAGGCACCAACAATCCGTTTGTGAGAAGAGGCTATATTCACGAACCGTTCATACCCAAGGGCAAAGTGAACACCGGGTTCCATTCTTTCGGAAAAAATGTCGCGGTGGCAAAGTGGCTGTCTTCGGCCAGAGGCATAGAAACATGCCTGCACGGTTATTCGCATTCTCTTTCCGATTTTGCGTCTGCAGACAAGGCCCGCATAAGATCCCTTCTTCATGAGGGCAGAAAAACAGTGGAAAGTGCGATAGGCAAAAGAATCAATACGTTTGTTCCGCCGCATGAACGGCTTTCTAAAGCCGGATGGCAGGTTGTCAATGACAACGGAATGCAGCTATTCAGAAATATCATAAGACCTCTTAAGGACATCGTCTATACAGTGCCGGTATCGCAATACGGATTAAGGCATGCGAGGAAGGAATTTTTCTACGGTTATAACGGCCTTGTGAAATACAGATCCGCAAAGGAGCTCGGCTGCATGGAGCCGTATTTATTCTCCCCTTTCTGGGATCTCGAAGAGAGCTTCCGTTATGCCTGCGAGAAGTTCGATAAATCAAGCCTTTTCATAATGACGAATCATCACTGGGAATTCGACATAAACCCCAAGATGCTGGTATGGTGGAAGAGATTCGTCCGGTACATGAGCGAACAGGAATCTGTCAGCATGACTGCGACAGATGCCATAAAAAAACTCCGCCCGGTCAACGGGTGATATGATGAGAATAGCAATGATACATTTTCTTGCCGGCGTGAGGGAAGGCGGTTCCGAAACGCTTGCGAAAAGCTTGGCGTACAGGCTCGCCGACGCCGGGCATGAAGTAGACATCTACACGAATTATGGGGGGGTTCGCTTCAAAGACACCGTAAATGTAATCAGGCTGCCTTACATCCCTATGCCCATACGCCATTTGAAATATCTCTCGATGATGTTAACCTTTTCCATGTTCGCGGCCGCCCGAATAGTTACCCGCAAATATGACATAGTTCATGGCTTCTTTTACGTGGACTCTTTCCTGCCGTTTCTCGCAGCGAAAATCAGGGGCGCCAAAAGCGTGTATACCTTCGGCGGCGTCCTTGACAAGGAATGGCGAACCGGCGCGGTCGCTGACAAAAGCGTAGCGCTTGCCTCTGCATCTCACGGTATCTATAACGATTTGGGCGTGAAGGATATCGATATCATATCCAATGGCGTTGATACTGAGATTTTCCAAAGAAACGAATCCGTCAGGCGCAGCCTGCGAAAAACGCTTGGCATAGGCAACAAGCTTGCGGTCCTTGCGATGTCAAGGCCTGACGTAATAAAAGACCCGCAGCTCCTGCATGACGTCATTGCCGCGTCTCCCAAGAACGTAATTTTCATTCTCATAGGCATAAGCGAGATAGAACCATTGCGCGGCATGGAAGCGAAGAACGTCATCAAGCTGGGCAGGCTGCCGAACGAGGAAGCGAAAAATTACTATTCTGCTGCTGACGTATTCATAACAACATCTAAGTCCGAAGGTATGCCGGGGACATTGCTTGAGGCGTTAAGCTGCGGCCTTCCGCTTATAGCAACAAAAGTAGGCGGCATAATCGATGTGATAAACGAAAAAGTCGGCTTCTTCACCGACAGGAATCCTAAAACCGCCGCCAAAATCATAGCTAAGCTCGAGAAAAACCGCACGATAGTGAAAAGAATGTCTGCAGAATGCAGGAAATATGCAATGAAACGCTTCGATTGGCGCGTGCTTGCAAAGAGGTACGAAGACCTCTATAATGAGCTTCTCAAGAAGTAAAATGTCGCTATTTATAGGTAACAAAAACATGAAGCTTTAAATATACAAAACTTCAATGCAATCAAATGCGCATGACCCAAACGACCCTTTCCGGAAAGGAGCAGGAAATATGTCTTCTCGACGAGCCGTTAAACGAGGGGCACGTCAGGGCGATTAAAAAAACTCTTGAAAGCCCGTATTCGCTTCTTCTCGAAGAGCGCGAAAAATATTCTGATTCTATCTACCTTCCGGATTGGAAAGAGCTTGTTGCCATGTCAAGCGTTCCCGCTTCTGAAATAGACCCGAGAGGCGTACTGCTCGAGCCTGCGACAAGTTATCGCATGCAGGCCATACGCAGAGGAAATGCAAATGGAATTCCTGCTTCCATTTCATGCCTTACGCTGACAGAAGATGCGGAATATGTCTTTGGCATCCGCGGCGGAAATGTCATGCGAGATGCCGCTTGCATAGCTCCGGCAGGGGCGATCCCCTATAATACAGATAGTCCTCTTTACGATGGCATATGGCAGGAAATGATCGAAGAACTGGGTATCAGAAGCGATGAATTGGACAATGTTTTGCTCTACGGCTGGCAGACAGATCCGGAATTAACAAAAGGCGTGAATTTTGTTTTCCACGCCAACGCCGCCAGAAGCTCTGCGCAGGTACACGAGTTGCATAGGGAAGCATTCGATGTTTACCAAAGAGAAAAACTCAAAGGCGCATCTGAAACCGGGGCACGCCGGGCAATACGCACGGCCGGCTATCCGAACACAGATGCGTGGGAACACACTGCGATAGTCTTCATAAAGCCCGAGTATATCCCTGAAATAGTCAATGAAAGGCGCGTATATCACGACGGCAGGCCGTATCAACTGCTTGATATCGGCAGGGCGCCCCTTATAATGCGCAGCGCTCTTGAAGCCAAAAAGTAATTATCGCGTCGCATACTTGCCGCGGTTCTGCTTGTACCAGTCATACGTCATGCGAAGGCCTTCGTCAATGCTTACGGTTGGAGCCCAGCCCAGCAGCTTTCTTGCCTTATCCGAAGAGCCAATGCTTCTCATGAGTTCCCCGGGCCTGCCCGGATTGAACTGCACGCTTTTGTCGAAATCCTTGCCTGCTATGCCGCATATTTTTTCCACAATCTCGCGGATGCTGATATCGCACTCGCTGGCAGCGTTGAATATCTCGCCGCTCGGAACTTTCTTTTCCATGGCCGCAACCACGGCACGGACCGTGTCCTTGACATAAACATAATCGCGGGTCTGCGCTCCGTCGCCGTTTATCTGGAGTTTTTTTCCGTCAAGCATCCAGTTCATGAATTTGGCTATGACAGCGCCTCTCGCTCCGGAATTCTGCCTCGGGCCGTACTGGTTGAAACCGCGTATCATGGCAATATTCGGCTGATCGCCATAAGTTGTGGCATAAGATAGAAGATAACGTTCAGCTGCAAACTTGCTGGCGGCATAAGGAGATAACGGATTGGTAGGATGATTCTCGTCTGCCATGCCCTTGGATATGTTTCCGTAAACTTCGCAGGTTCCCATGAATACGAGCTTCGGAATGTTTCTTTGCCTTGCCGCTTCGAGCATATTGAACGTGCCGAGAACGTTAACGTTCCAGAAAGGTTCGGGCGTATCTATCGATTCATCAACGTTTATCAAGGCGGCAAGATGAAGTATTGCTTCCGTGTCCTTTCCTACAACGTTCATTACGGCCTTTCTGTCCTGAATGTCTGTACGGTGAAATTTGACCTTGCTGGCATTGCCTTGAAGATTCTGCAAATCGCACTTAAGCCCTATGACTTCCACGTCATAGCCCTTTGATAAGAGCAGGTCAATAAGATGGCTGCCTATGAAACCGCATCCTCCTGTAACCATGACGGCCATTTGTGGATTCCTCGTAAGTGACTCATACACTTCTTCCTGTAAATTATAAATACTCGGGCCGGATACCGAAGTATTTCCGCAGGATGCGCAAACCCATCCTACGGTAAAAACGCCTCGGTAGGGATTTAAAACTCTGGCTGCGCAGGATATTGCTATGCAGGGCGGTTTCCTCCGGCTTCTGGACGGCACGGTCGGAAGGCTGTTCTATGGTCTGTCATGGATGTTTACGTTGCTTCCAAAAAGCCGCGAAAAACGCATACTGGCGATAAAATTCTGGGCGCTCGGCGACACTTTAGACATGCTACCGGCTCTCGCAGCGATTCGCAAAGGCATGCGTGACCGCGAGCTGTATGTCCTCTGCACCAAAAATAACGCTGCAGTATTCGAGCTTTCAGGGCTCGCCGACCGTGTTATCGCGCTTGATTACGGAAATCCCGCAAGCATCATAAAAACAGCATTAACGCTTGTAAAAGGCTTCTCGATTTGTCTTGATTTCGAGCCTTTCACTTACATAAGTGCCTCATTTTCAGCCCTTACAAGAGCCCCAAGACGCATAGGCTTTTCCAACAGAAAGCTTCTTTACACAGAAAGTGCAAGGCCGCAGAAAATGCATGCCGTCCATAATTTCATGAATTTGGCAAGGTTCCTTGTCCATGCGGATGACCCAAAGGCCCTTGTCAGGCTCAAGGTTTCTCGGAAAGCCAGATCGCGTGCAACCGCCCTGCTTCCGAAAGGCGAACTTATCGGCATTCACGCGGGTTCTTCCTCCTCATCTAAAATACGCAGATGGAATGAAAAGAATTTTGCAAAGCTCGCGGATTATTTGGCCGCAAAGCACAATGCCGCGATTGCCATCGTGGGAGGAAAGCTTGACGCTAAAGCGGCGGCAAACGTGGAAAACATGATGAAGAATAAGCCCATTAATCTTGCTGGCAAAATCGACCTTGAAACTCTTGCCGCATGCATGGAAAAAATGTCGCTCTTTGTGGCAAACGATTCCGGCCCGATGCATCTTGCATCTGCGATGGGCGTGCCTACCATAGGCTTGTTCGGTCCGAATAAGCCGGAACTTTACGGGCCCTATGGACGAGAGTGCATTGGCCTTTACAAAGGACCGAAAGAGCCTTACATAAGGCCGTTTGAAGCGCAATTCCCCGAAAAGTACAAGCCTGAATACGACGTGAACAAAATAACCGTTCAGGAAGTCATCACGGCCGCGGCGAGGATTCTTGGGCATGGTAATAGTCGCCCATAGTGAAGTAGCCTGTAAGCTGCCTCATGGAGGCCAGCTTCGGGAAAAGTTCCTTCTCCAGAAAATGGCATCCTTCCATAGCACTGAATACGGCCGGGCTGAAAACGTAAAGGCCTGCGTTAACAAGATGCGAAACCGCCGATGACGGTTTCTCCTGAAAGCTGACAACCATATCGCCATCAAGTATCACGTTTCCGTATTTCGAAGGCGATGCCCTGCTCATGAGCGCCATCGTCATCATTACGCCTTTCTGCGCGTGCTTCTCCATCATTTTCTTCAGATCGAAGTCGTTATATACATCACCGGAAAGAACGACGAAATTTGAATCCATGCGATCTTTTACGCATTTTAATGCGTCTGCGTTTCCGGCCTTGTCGGTAACTATTATTTTTGCAGGGTGTTCCATGCGCTGGGCATAAGATTCAAGTTCCGCCAACTGGGGCCCTTTCTGGGTAACTATGAGTATCTCGGATACGCCGTGCCTGGATAGAAAATCCGCCTGCGAAGAGAGCAGCGTTCCGTTTTTGAATCGCGACAGCGCAACGGCGTGATGCTCTTTCCGTAGCATTATTACCGCCTTCTGCGCGCTCTGCAACTCCATGCCTTTTCTGATCATGGTTTCTATATACTGGCTCCTGCTTCGAACGCTTTTTCCGTCAACTCTGCGGTCTATATTCTCCAAGAGCTCTTTGCTCAAAGAAATGGCTATTTTTTGCTTGCGCATACGAAGTATGCATGTTTCATACTTAAATTGTTTTCGTATTGATTATGTTCGTGTGATAATGGCTTACGGCAAAATAGCAGTCATAAAATCAGGCGCTATAGGCGATGTGCTTATGACTACGCCTTTTCTCGCGTGCCTGAGAAAGGCCTTTCCGGGAGCTGAAATCTGCTATATCACGGGCAAATGGAGTGCCGGAATACTGGAAGATAATCCGGATGTTGATCGCATAATAGCATTCGATCAGGATGCCCTGTTCCATGGCTCATTTTTCAAAAAAATCTCTCTTTTCAGAAAGCTGCGCTCGCGCGTGATGAAAGAAGGATTCGATCTCTGCTTTGTCATGGACAAATCCTGGATTGCAGGCTTCTTTGCCCGCGCTTGCGGCATACCGGAGAGGGTCGGGTTTGCGAGAGACCTTGAAGGCGTGTTTCTTACCAAGACCGTAATCTACAAAAGGGTAAAGCACGAGATTCAATATTATATCGACCTTCTTGCTTATTTCACGAAGGAGAAGTGCAGCACAGACATGAAAATTGCCATTTCCGAAGAAGACAGGAACCTGGCGGGGCGGGTGAGAAGAAGAGCTGGCACCGCAAAACTTCTTGCATTTGCGCTTGGCGGGGGCAATCCCGGCCAGGATGCAGCGCCGAGGAACTGGCCGTTTGAAAACTTTTCAAAGCTGGCGGAAATGGCAAACGCCAGGGGCTGGAAAGTCGTATGCCTTGGGAAGGCGGGCAATGCTGCCGGAAGGAACATCCAGAATCTTGCAGGCGAAACCACGATAAAAGAGGCTGCGGCAATTTTGAGCGTGTGCGATGCACTTGTAACAGGCGATTCAGGCCTTATGCACATTGCCAGTGCCGTAGGCATACCCATCGTATCTATATTCGGCCCGACTGACCCTAGAAGAAAGGCGCCGTTAAATGCAAAATCCGCGTGGCTTTGGAGAGGCAGCGATTGCACTAAATGCGAACTCTACGGAAAATACTGCGCCAATCATCCTTTAACTTCCGAGATAACGCCTGAAGAAGTTATGAACAAGATTGAAGCGATTCTATGAAGAAGATAGCCGTGATCAAGGGCTCAAGCATGGGCGACATCCTTACGGGAATTCCTATGCTTCGCAGCCTCAGGAAAAAATGGCCGGACGGCAAGATTTATCTTGTGCATAATTATAACGGCAGCGGCATAGGGCTTCTCAAGTCCTCGCCGTACATAGATGAAGACGTCATAGTCAACTTCAGCGTCTCCGGCTTGCGAAACCTTGCCAAGTTGCGTTCCCGGAAACTCGACGTCGTGATAGACGGCTTTCCCAATACCCGAATGTCTTCTCTTTTATCGGTTCTTCTCGGCGCGCCCATAACTGCCAGCTACAGGAACCCGAGAAACGCGGCATCGTTTCTCTATAATGTAACCGTTGAGACGGGCGGGGACGCAGTTGAACTCGAGGCCCGAATATTGGAAAAACTCGGCGTCAAAGACGACGGCAAAATGGAAATACAGATTCCCAAGAACTGCGCGAAAATCAGGACGAAGGGCATGGTAATCGGGATAAACGCCGGCAAAGACGACAATCTTTGCAGGGCATGGAACGATGAAGGCTGGGTTTCTTTGATACGCATGATAAAGAAAAAATATCCCTCGACTATTCTTCTGCTGGGCGGCAAGGACAACGCCCTCAAGGCGCAATACATTGAACGGGAAGTCGGCGATGTAGTCAATCTGGTCGGCAAAACCGGAATGGACGGCCTCGCATGCGCGATAAATCAGTGCGATGTATTCATTTCCATAAATGGCGGACCCATGCATGTGGCTGCGGCTTTGGCCAAGCCGCAAATCGCCCTGAACGGCCCTTCCCTGCCGGAATGGAATCCTCATAATTCCAAGGCAACCTGCATGGGAGGAAGGCAGTTCTGCAACACAAGATGCAACGACAATTACTGCCATTACGGCGATATGAGATGCATAAAGACCATAACTCCGGAGCGGGTAATGGAAAAGTTTGACGCCATCGTGAAGAAAATATAACGTTATAAGCGCCGCTTCTGCTTTCTTTGCGTGCCATGATTAGCCTTTGATCAAAGGCTAAGGGCGGGCTCTGCATGCGAGAGTTAAAGCAACAAAGAGTTCAAAATGAATTTTTCTTCCGATTGGCGCTAATTTCTTAGAATACGAAGCATCAAGCTTTTTATTGAATCAGGAAGCCGGAAGCCGGAAGTTTCCAATAGTTCAATGTCACTCTTTACCATAACTTTCGCTGCGATAAGATAGGCGGCATAGAACGTCATGGAAATCATGAACGTTATTGCCGACTCTATTAGCGCGTCTTCGATTATAAGCGCCTCTTTTGCCGCGGCAACCGCCAAAAGCGCAATCAATCCGCCGAGGAATATTCTTCCTATATCCCCAAAATGCATGCCCATTTTCATCTTGTTCCGAAGGAACGTGAATGTCATAAGGAACATTATACCGAATGAAATCGCGGTTGCCGCCGCGGCGCCGTCAAGCCCGTAGAATGGCACAAGCAGCGCGTTCAGGGCAAAGTTCGCCCCGGCAACTACAGAGACGACTTTGGCGTTCATGTCAGGCCTTCCTATTCCGTTGATTACCCCAAGGAATATTGAAGATATCGATGAGAACAGCATGCCGATTGATAATATTTGCAGCGAGAAGGATGCTGGAAGATACGATTCGCCAAAGAGCGTGGTTATTATGATGTCCGGATACGCCAGAAATACCAGAGCCGGCGGGAGCATCAGAACGAAAAAGAATTTAATTATGGATTCCATCCCCCTTGCCACATCTTCTTTTCTTCCATTGGCCCAGAGTTCTGCAACGGTGGGATAGAGGGTATTATTTACCGCCGCCGAAAACGTGGTCAAGAGCATCGCAGTAGGAAGCGAAACATTATACCAGGCAACTTCTTTCAGGGCGCGGAAATACGTGATGAATATGATGTCAAGCCTGCTGACAAGCATGACGATTATGTTTCCGAGCCAAAGAGTCAGGCCGAATTTGAATACATTCCTCAGAAGCTTGGTGTCAAAGACGAATTTCTCCGAGATAAGAGCCGGCATTTCCTTGAATGCAATGCCGACAAATATGACGTTCATGACTAGTGTTGTCAGAAGCTGCGCAAGGGCTATTCCCACCGCGCCGTTTGACGCCAGCGGTATTGCGAACGCAAATAATATAGATACCCTGAATATTTCTATAAGGCCGAATATCTTGAATTTCTGCATGCCCTGAAAAACAGCGGAATATATGCCCATGTTCACGATGGCTTCTATCAGAAGGAAGAACAAAACCGTAGAGGCTTGCGGCATACCGAAATATTGGGACGCTAAAATGTCCGAGAAGAATATAAGCGGCGTGAATATGGCCACGCTAAGTATAGTCTGCGCAAGAAATACCATGATTATCGAAGATTTTATTCCTGCAAAATTCTGCTTTGATTTCAATTCAGATATGTATTTTACAAGCGACGTTGCAAGACCAAGTTCGCGGAAAACCCCGATTGTCGCAATGAATGCAACGACGCTGTAGAAAAGGCCGAATTCATCCACTGCGAGCGATCGCGAGAGGAATATCCGAAAGCCGTATCCTATTGCGGCTGCCAGCATAGAAAACATGAATATTAGGGAAGTACCCCTGCCTACAGCTTCCGCGTATTTGCCCGTGGCTATCCCCTCCAAAAAATGATTCCGCGCACCAGCCAGTAAAGCGTTGCCAGAGGCAGGAGGAATGAAAACGGCAATGCAGCGACGTTAGGACCGTTCCATTTATTTTCCTTCACAATGATAACGAAAAAATATATTGTCGAAGCCGCCCATAATGCGGCCGGAATGGCAAAGAACGCGCTCTCTATCGCGCCGAGGGCAAGCGAAACGGCTGCGCCTCCCGCTATTGCCGATCTTACGACCGGGCTGCCTATTATGCCATGCATTGAATAACGAGAGGCGCGCGAGCCATGTTTTTTGAAGAATAACGGCTCGTAGAAATACAATTCCTGGCGCTTGATGAGGGAAAACAACGTTACATCGCGCGGTATATGATAGACTTTGGACGTCGGCTCATAAACTATGCGCCCGAGGGACATCATCCGTATCGCCATATCCGTGTCTTCCCTGAACGCACGCCTGAATCTTTCGTCAAAGCCGCCTTCGGCAAGGAAATCCTTTTTCCTGTAAAACATGTTTGCCGTAAGGAACCTCCCGCCTTCGCTTTTCACGGATTGCGTTAAAACCGCCATCCTGTCGGTCTCTATCGCGCCTTCAACGCCCACGACACCCTTGTCCGCAAACTGCCGCGCTACATGGTCAAGCCAGCCGGGGTACGGCACGCAGTCCGAATCGGTAAAGGCCAGTATCTCTCCTCTTGCCGCCTTTGCGCCCGTGTTTCTCGCGGCTGCGGGACCGGCATTTTCCTGGCGCATGCATCTCATTTTTCCGGAAGCGGCCTTCTTCAGCATGTCCTGCGTCCCGTCGGTTGAGCCGTCGTCCACGATTATAATTTCATAATTTTTGAAGTCCAGATTTTTGAGTGCCTGGATGCATCTATCTATTGTACCGCGGCAGTTGTAAGCCGGGACTACCACGCTTATCAGGGGCGCCATGAGACAAGTTGAATGGTTAATGCTTTAAAATCCACTGCTTGAAACCGATGTTGCCCGCCCGGTTCTCCATATCAATGAAGCGGAAACGATGTTTTAAACCTAATCCGGCATTTGTAAGCATGCGAATATTGTTCCTCGCCGAATACTATCCGCCCATGATTCAGGGTGGCGCTGAAATCAGCCTCCCGATTCTTGCGCACGAACTGTCAAAACGCCATGAAGTTCACGTGCTTACCCCGAATTATCATGCGGGCGGAAACGAGGAAAGGCTCGACGGGAAAATACGCGTTCATGAATTCTCAAGCATCAGAAGGCTTTTCTTCCGGGGCAGGCGGGTTTCCGGCGCAGTATATGCAGCCAGCAAGCCGGCGTTCTCTTTTTTGCGGGACGCCGCCGTAAGAATTTTCGTGCGGGAGATGTCAAGAAAGCTGGAAGAATTCTGTAAAGGCAGGGAATTTGACGTCATACACGCCAATAATTACGAGTCCGCTTTGTCGCTGGCCAGCGCCGACGTGAAGGCCGCCAAAGTGGCGCATCTGAGGGATTTGAGATTGATGAAGAAGCCGCTGAAAGGAATGAAATTCATTGCAATAAGCGATTTTCTCAGGGAAAAATACGCCCCCTTAATGGGAGGAGATATCGTCACCGTATATAATCCCGTAAAGCCGGCGCGGCCCGCTGCGAAGGACCATGACATCGTGCTCTTCGTGGGCTCTTTGACCGAGGAGAAAGGCGCCAGGCTTCTGCCAGCCATTGCGTCGTGCATCGGAAAGAAGACGCTTGTCGTCGTTGGCGAAGGCCCGGAGCGCCCTGCCCTTGAGCCGGTGCCGAATATTTCCCTTGAAGGATTCGCAGAAGATA
This sequence comes from Candidatus Aenigmatarchaeota archaeon, assembly GCA_018304585.1. Lineage (GTDB taxonomy): Archaea > Aenigmatarchaeota > Aenigmatarchaeia > GW2011-AR5 > GW2011-AR5 > JACQID01. The sequence continues at coordinate 24,495 of JAGVVY010000009.1, forward strand.
CTGGAAAATATTACGCCAAAGCTCCCATACTGGCCGTCCCGTCGCGATGGGAAGAAGGATTCGGGCGCGTGGTGGCGGAAGGCCAGGCAAACGGCTGCGTCGTCGTTGCAACGAGAAAAGGCGCGATACCCGAGCTTATAGAAGACGGAAAAACAGGAATCCTCGCAGACAGCGTGGCGGAAATCTGCAATGCCGTTAATTCCCTGTCGCCCGCTGTAATAAAACGCATATCTGCCAATGCGAGGAAAGCGTCCAAAAAATATGAGCCTTCCGTGATTGCGCGCCAGATGGAAAATATTTACAAAAATATGCTCCAGTAACTACTCGTCTATCTTTACCCTGTATAGCTTGACCTCGCTGCCCCAGTCTTTTACCAGCTCGAAATGCTCCAGTCCGGCTCCGTTGTAAAGCATGAGCCTTGTGAACATCGCGTCCTGAAGCTCGGGCTGCATATAGATTATCACATTGCGGCCGGAGTCAACCCATACTATGCCGGCTATCTCGGCTTCCGGAGCCGTATAAATCACGCCGTTGCCGTTCTTGTCCACGAAAAATGTCTGCTTCACACGGAAGAGGTTGTTGTTCTGGGAAAGGAACGCCTGCATCCTGTCCTGCACGGTGTCGTAATTCACGAGGAACGCCTGGTTGTTCCCGGCGCTGTACGTATATATGATAGAATCGCCGTTAGGCGCCGCGTTGGAGAGCGGCATGACGCTGTAGCTGTAGCAGTCGCCCTTCGGGTCGCTTATGCCCCCGGCATTGCACTTCCCCTCCTTGTTCGGCGCCCAAGTCGCGAAATACGTCCACCACACCGACTTGCCGAGCAAATCGGCCGAAGCTATGTAATAGATGTCGTCGCATCCCGGCTTTCTATAATCCTTCAGTATGTCTACCGCAAGCGATTCGTTGCTTGTCATGAGCGTCGTGGATATGTCCTGTATTCTTGCCGTGGTTCTTATGCCGCCCTTGTATTCGACCATATGTGAAATGCCGTTGTCGTATTGCTCTATTTTCAGCCCGTCCGGGCCGCTCTCGTTTATCTGGAACAGATGATTCTGCGAGCCGCCGTCGAACACCACAGTCCTGTTGCCTATGGCTCTTATGAAGTGCCCGGGATCCCAGTACGTGGCCACTGTCGAGCACTCCGGCGTGTTGGCGTTTATCCAGTTCAGGGCCTCGAACCAGTTGTCGTTGAGAACCGTTCCGCTCTGGGCGATGTAACCGGAAGGATAGATATAGAACAGGAATATAAGCGACATGGAAATGAAAAAGACCCCGACCGCACCGGCAGATTTCTTATCCATGAACTTTATGAGCGTCATGCCCGCCAAAGCGCCGGAAATAGCTATGGTAAGCAAAAGCCATTGGAATATGTCGGGCCTGATGAGATACATGACAGCCGCGGCAGACAATCCTATGGCTGCGGGGGCGGCCGCTTTCGCTGCGGCTTCAATCCTGTTCTTGTGCTCCTCTTTCATGCCATTGCCTCCGTTTGCTTGGGATCCGGTTTTCTGAATTCGCCGAGCACGTAACCGTACGCCATGGAAAACAGCATAGCCGTGCCTATGGACAACGGCGCTGAAAACAGCAGCGTGAACCTCACGGCCACCAGCGTCGCAAGCATGGGGCCGACAAACCACATGAAAAGTATGATGAGCCCGTCAAGGTGCCTCTTGTGGCCTGTTGCGGCAAGGACGACAAGCCCCATCAGGGCATACAACGTGAGCATGAAAGGCGACAGCCAAAGCGCCGGGCCGTCAATGCCGGTGACCCTTTTTATTATGGACACCACGTCCCCGGGCTGCTGGAGTTCCGCCACTGAAACGTAAACGTTCGGAAACGCCCTCCCCTCCTCGTTCTTCAGGCCGCTGTAGTCAAACGGGCCGTAAACGGTCGAGATAACGGTCCCTGCCCCGAAAAACTGGAAGTTCACTATGAGGTATGCCACGAAGAACAACCCAAAACCGACAATCTGCGGACTGGCGCCATTGAGCATTTTTCTGACGCTGCCAAGGTGCACCGCGCTTACGGCAAATTTGACCGCAAGGAATCCCGCTATTATCCATACCGGATACCAGTATCCTGCCCATACGTTCTGGAACAACGCTAGGGAAAGCCCCCCCAATGCGGCAAAAAGAACCGATATTTTGTCAATGCCCTTCAACTCAATGCGCTTGTACATGAGCAGGTAGAACGCCATTACCAGCGCCGGCATGAGCATGACCATGGCATCCGTGTCCGGATCCCCGCCGAGCGAGCGCTGGAAATTTGATATGTCGAATATGTAAAGAAGCGCCGCCATTATGCCGGCTTTCCTGTCATACATCTCCCTGCCTATGAAATACATCGGTATGGCTGCGAGGCTTGCCAGAACCGGC
>JAGVVY010000010.1 GCA_018304585.1 Candidatus Aenigmatarchaeota archaeon
TCACATGGTGTGGGCGGTGCGCGTGACGCACAGGCTCGACGAGCTTGCAAAGGTCTTCAAGGGCACAACGGGAAGGAAGCTCCTTGCCCTTCACCCTTTCCTGAAGAAAAGGTATTTCTGGAACTCCGGATTATGGAGCGGCGTTATTTACGCCGACAGCATCGGCAGCAATTATGAAAGAATCTGCCATTACGTGCGCAACCAGAAGCTCGAAAGAGCTACCCCATCAATTCCGCCGGTCTATAGCGACCTCACCCGCCGCCCGGAGCGCTGACCGGCGGTGGTTTAAATAAAGCCCGCTATTCAGTAACCTATAAATATTTCCGGCGACAATTGAATGCAAGATGCTCGAGAGGTTCGCCAAATGAAAAAGATATCATTTTTACTTCTGTTTCTTCTCGTCGTAGCGCCAGTATTTGCCGATGCTAATCTTACAATTAATGGAACGGGGATACCAGGCGACTTCATAAATACACGACATAGAACTCCGATGCTAAATCTGACATTTAATCTTTCCGAATCTTTAGGCACCGGGCCGTCATTTGCAGTAAAAATGAGCTATATCAATGTAACCATAAACTCGACAAGCGGCATGAATATAAGCAATATCACAGCAATAGAAATAATAAATGCATCCGGCAACGTCATAGCGGCAAATACAACCCTCAAAACTGATGACACATTTTTCGTCTATTTCGGGAGTTTATCAGATGGTGCATTCGTAATCAATTCCAATAATACAAACCGGACAAACTTGATAATCTCCATTAACGTATCAGGATCCGCGCATGTGGGAAATAACACGAGGGTTAATGTAACTTCAAATGCATCGTTTGGTTTCGCTGTGATTGACAGTGGTATCAATGTTACACTCAATACAAACCAGTCCGCGACAAACTTATCCACCATAGTGAACCTGCATGCGAATGTATCGGTCACTCCGCGATACGTTGATACGCTGGTTTTGAATCAGACGTTTTTGATTGTAATAAATGTAACAGGTAGCGATTCCGTGCAAAATCTCACGGTCACGTTGCCGTCCGACTTCACCAATGTGACAATTGTCAATGTCAAACGGGATGGGGATTCCGTAACTTCAGGTGGTAGTACATTGACGGATAACAGGACAACAAATAATGTGATAAATATAACAATGAACGCTCCAGCTACTTCCTACATTATAATAAACTTTACCGCAAATACGACATCTACGACCGCAAGCAATACAACAATAAATGCCACTATCAGGAATGTCAGATTCAATGCCAGTGCGGACGAAAATAATAACGGTGTCAAGATAAGTCCTATCATAATTATTGACAGAATAATCGGATCAAAGTTGACAGCGCTGCCCAACGGCACGGATTACTGGGAATTCAATTTCACGCTTAACTTTTCCGCTAACGTGTCGGGAGGATTCATGTTCAGAATGCTGGATTGGACAGACAACGCCAGCCGGACCATAAATGTCAATACGTCAAGCGCTAGCAATGCCGAAGTCCGATTGGATGCAGACGGTATTCATACAACCTATCGGCATATCTTCCCATGACACTGGTTTCCACGTCGCAGCAGCGCATTGCGCTAAAGATGATACTGCCTGCAGGCACCGCGACATCTTCAACGTGGTGGTCCACGTATTTCATGCTGTTCAGTACAGACCCTTGAGGTATAAAAAATGAAATATTTAACAGCCTTTTTGTTAGCTTTTTCCATCTTTTTGTTGCCGGCATTTGCAGACACATCCGGGGACATAAATACTTCCCTGCCTCAGCCGATAGTGACGGGCTTCTTTGCCTACACGGCAGGAAACTGCACGCAGAATTACGGCAACCCGCCCAGCGGCTGCGGCACATACCAGTGCTTCTTCGAGAACGGAACCACTATCAGAGGGCAGTGCAGGCCACCTGCAAACACGGCCTGTTATGAAAGCGGAACATGGTATGCTACAGGCTCGAACGGCGCGAGTTGCAAAAACTCCACCCATAAATATTCATGCAGTTCCGGAACGTGGGCAGCAAGCGAGTGCAGCAACGGCTGCTCTGCAGGCGCTTGTGCCAGCACCACGACTACCACGACAACCCCGAACAGCGGCAACCCAGGAAATACAGGCGACACAGATACAACAAAAAAATACACCCTTTCCATAACTTCCGCGATACAGGGCTTTAACATAACCCAGAACACGTCGGCGACCAAGACCGTGACGGTCAAGAACACGGGCGAGGACAGGACGAACAACACGAAGCTTTCAGTATCCGGAGTGCCAGACGGATGGGCGTCGGTTTCGCCTTCCTCGGCTTCCAATCTCAGCATAGGCGCGTCAGCGACGTTCACGGTGACCTTCAGGATACCGGCCAACGGCACGGTCAAGGAGCACGACGTCACGCTCACCGCGAAATCCGACCAGGCGGAAACAACGTCTACGTTCAAGCTCAAGGTCTTGCCCAGTGCAGAAACGGTGCAGAACACGATAATCCCGCGCTATGATGGCGTAAAAACTATGCTCGAGGAATTGGAAAAGAACGTAACGGAACTCAAGGCCGCGGGCGTCAATACGACAGAAATCGAAGCCCTATTGGCAGGCATAAAGGAAAAAATGGAGCAAGCCAACTTGTCAATTTCTTCTTCGGATTATTTTGCGGCCTCTACGGCAATCGATGCAATTGACGCACTGAGCGCAGAATTAAGCGAGAAGATAGAGGCTGCAAGAAACGCGCAAGGCTCCAACACACTTATCATAATAGTCATAGCCATAGTCCTGATAGCCCTCGGGGTGGTAGGATATATGCTGCTGCCGTCAAAGCTCTCCGGCATGAGCAAGAATATGCCATGGGATGACAAGGAGAAAGGCGGTTTCCAGCCGGGCAAGGGTTTTGTCCCCTCCGAGACCACGCAGGTATCCAAAATAATCAGCGATATACAGAGAAAGAAGAAGGAGAGTGCCCGCTATCAATTCGGTGGCAAGCGATGAATTTCAAGAAGGCGGGCAAGGCAATAGGCGGGCTGCTGTTCCCGCTCGCTCTCACGCTTTTCGTCATTGCACTTTCACTCTCGCAAATAATGGAAGGCAGTGCTCTCAAGGATATTTTCATAGAAGTTATCTCCTCTCAATTGCCCGAAGACGTCGATGAAGCCAGCTTAGTTGCCGCATTCATCGCCCAGTGCAGCGGGAAAGAAACTCTTCAGGTAGGCATAGGCGGCGAACAACTTCCGGTAAAATGCGAAGAGATGCGCAAATCAAAGACCGCCAGGGACGTGGCCGGCGCCGTATTTGACGCGCAGTATGCAAGGAAATACGAGTGCAGCTTCATTGATTGCGTGAAATTTATCCCCGGAATAATAGCCACGGAACAGGGCAACGGCGTGGTGAAGAATATTTCCTATATCTTATTGGGGCTGAGCGTTCTTTTCGGCGCAGTGCTGATAGCCTCGCTTGAAGGATTCGGCAAGCTGACGTGGTTCGGAGTCGCGGTCGTTTCCGTCGGCATAATGTACTTCCCGCTTGCCTACATGCCTCCCGTAGCAGGCGGCCTGGAAACGGGCATCGTGAAGGCGTTCGCCTCCAATTTCCTCATAGTGCTGATAGCGGGCTGTGCGCTGACGGCGGCAGGCTTCATTGGCGGGCTGCTGAAGAAGTAGGATTTTTTGAAAGCATGCCGCATATCTCGCAGAATTTGGCGGGAAGATCGTCTTTGCCGATGGTTTTGGCGTGAAGCCCACGGGATATCTCCTTTATAGCCTGCCTCACGGGCTCTTCCTGAAGCGCGCCTTTTCCGCGCAGGCTTCTCATGTACTGCGAAACTGCGGGCTGGGTTATTCCTATGAGGGATGCCGCCTCCCCCTGGCTCATCCCGTAATCGGAAACGAGATCCTTTGCTATCATGGCCCTGAGCGAGGGAAAAATTTCCCGCACCATGTATTCGCAGGACGGCATCATAAAAAATAATGCACCCCGGAATTTAAATCCGCTCAGAACGACTTTCCGATGGAAACCGCCCTGCCCTTCTCGCTTTTTACCGTGACAAGGCCGTTCTTCTCAAGGAATCTTCCCCATTCCTCTATCTGCAACTCGTGGACGTGCAGTTTCCTTGACATCTCTTTTACGCTTACCTCCCCTTTGTCGACTATTTCGTCAAAGAGCAGGCTGACGTTCCCGTCCGAGGACATCTTCACGATCTCGGCGTTGTCCTTCATGAAAGGCACTATGAACCTGCGGAACACGTCTTTATGAAGCTTGTTTTCCTTCGGCACAAGCGCAAGCAGCCTGCGGCTGGACTCCAGCAGGCCTTCCCGTTCGGTCATGAGCGCTTTCCTTTCTTCCCCAAGGCGCCTGACTACGTCTGCTAAAACGGCGAGTGAAGAGATCATTTTGTTGAGCTTGTCCTCCATTGCCCTCATCCGCCTCTCAATCCTTTCGTCGCGGTCCTCAAACATAGAAGTGAAATGAATGGAAAGATTATAAAACATATTGCCGCGATGCCCAGTGATCAAGAATCGCACGCTTTGTGATATGGTATTAAACCTTGAATGTCATATCTTTTCTGTGCCGGCGTCGCATAACCTGGCAAGCTTTTTGAAGAAGGCTCAGGAAAGTGCGCCAGTCTCGAAAACTGGTGGGCTCACGCCCTTGCAGGTTCAAATCCGCAGCAGTCGCTGCTTCGGTGAAATTCCTGCCGCCGGCGCCTTCTTTTCATGAATTCCTGATTAATATGCATCATATCGCAATGGGATGGAATTATATGGCAAATGACAGAAGTATCCGGGCAACTCTGTCTTTGCTGTACGTAGAGAATGCCTGAGAACCAATGTCATCTGCTATAGAAAGCGCCGCTTCTCAACGCATACTGACAGGGTTAAAAACATGTCATATCTAATTAATTACACGCCGGCGTCGCATAACTTGGCATTGCGCCAGCCTTGAGAGCTGGTGAGTCCCTGACTCTTGCAGGTTCAAATCCGCAGCAGTCGCTGCTTCGGTGAAATTCCTGCCGCCGGCGCCTTATTTTCTTCAAAAAAAATCTTTATAAACGGGCTACCATAAAGTTAGTTAGGTGAACGCATAAATGGCATTTCAAAGCATAGGAAGCGTTCTGACAGACTTGGCCGCAGAAACCATATCCTTCGTGCCTAACCTTGTCGGGGCAATAGTACTGCTCGTGATAGGTTTGGTAGTGGGCAAAGTAATAGGCAGAGTCGTTAAGGAAGTATTAAGCAAGGTGAAGCTGGACTACTACATAACCGAAACAGAAAGGCCCGTGATAAGCGTATCCAACATATTTGCACTGCTGACAAGGTGGAGCATATATGTGGCCTTCATAGTAGCGGCTACAGACACGCTGGGCATACCCTCACTTTCGGCGTGGCTGACACAGATACTGCACTTCCTGCCCAACGTTATCGGAGCCACGCTCGTGATGGTCGTGGGCTACGTACTCGCTGAATTCGCAAAGGAACAGCTGAAGAAGTTAGGAAAGCCTTATTCCCTGCTGATAGGAAAGGTGACGTTCTTCTTCATCATGTACGTGGCCATTGCCATCGCCCTGCCGATACTCCAGATACCCGCAACCCTGATAAGCCAGATACTGCTGATAATAATCGCCTCGATGGGCGCTGGCGTTGCAGTTGCGATGGGCCTCGGTCTGAAAGACGCACTGTCCGACGTATCCAGAAGATACGTCAAGAAGATAAAGGTATGAGTTTTTTCCTTTTATTTTCCCTTTAATTTTATTCTTTAAAGTTTTCGTTTCTTATTATACTGGAGGCATTACTTGGCAGAATGTGTCTTTGCAGCAAAATTGACGTCAGTTGCTGCAATTGTAACGCGCTTGTAGTCTAGTGGCAGGATACGACCTTGCCAAGGTCGAGATCCGGAGGCAAACTCCGGACGGCATACCCGGGTTCAAATCCCGGCAGGCGCATCTTGAGATTTGAACCGAAGGTTCACGATGAAGACGAAGTCTTCATCGCGCCGGAGAATTATATTCTCCGTGCGAATCCCGGCAGGCGCATCAGACGGCGTGCTTGAGTGGATAGATATTTAAGCCGGCGTTCCAGTAATTATATATGCTATTCCAGAAAAAGAGCGAAATGCAGGAAATAAAAGACGCTCTTTCGGAAGAAAATGCTTCTACACGGAAATATTACGGGCGCGAAAATCCCGCGGAGGAACTGCGCCGCACCGCACCGCAGGAACCGGCGCGCCACGAAGAGGATGCCGTCCCGGCCGCTCCTGCAAGGGGGTCGGCGCCTCTTTTCGTCAAGATAGAGAAGTATTATGACATTCTCAAGGACGTCCAGGAAATGAAGACGTTCCTGTCTGGCACAAAGCATCTTTATCAGATACTGGAAGAAGTTGAGAATGTAAGAAATGACACGCTCAAGATAATGCGCGCAACTATACAGCGCCTCGAAAAAAGCGTCGTTGAAATGGACTCCGGCCTTCTGAGGCCAATGGAAGGCCAGTACCCGACGCCGCAGGAAGCCCCTGAAGTCCGCCACATAGAAGGCTCGCTTAATGAATTGCAAAGCCAGCTTGACGTCCTGAAAAAAGAACTGCAGTCAATGAAGTGATTCTACATCTATACCTGGATATCAGGAGTATAGTGAATAGTTATGAAGGCAACTATCGGGCATATCGGGATAAATCTCTCAAACGCAGTGAAATCATTTCGCCTTTGGAAAGACCTTCTAAAACATCTTGGCTTTGAAATCGTCGAAGATGGCAGACAACATTTTGACGCAAGCGATGGAACGGGTTATCTCTGCGTGAGTGTGACTGCGAGGGGCTACAAGGGAGACGGGTTTCACCGCAAGCGGACTGGATTAAATCATGTTGCATTCAGAGTGGAGTCGCGCGAACTGGTTGACCAGTTTGTCGCCGACTTCCTTGTTCCCCGCAAGATTCAACCTCTTTACAGCGGGGCAAAAGCGTATCCTGAATACGTTGAAGGTTACTATGCAGTTTACTTTGAGGATCCTGACAGAATAAAAGTAGAGGTCGTTTACGAACTGCCGTGGAAGATTCCGTGATATGATGCGATTTTTATCCTTTGCCTGCAATTTAACCCATAAGCGGGGGTAGCCAAGTGGCCAAAGGCGCAAGTTGAGTTATGAAGAAATAATGAATGCGAAACTCAAGAAACGCTTTGGGATATCTTGTCCCTTAGAGAAGAGAAATCTTCGGGGTATGGGTTCGCAGGTTCAAATCCTGCCCCCCGCATAGTTTTTAGATTTTTATAATTCCCGTTTTGATAATTGTTATGCCATTAATGGTAATGCCTGTTCAAGGCAGAGAATACAAAAGCAGGATTGAATTCGCTCTACGCAACACCAACGAATTAATAAGGGATACGGCAGGAAAAAGGGATTCGGGGTCCGATGGTTCTGCAGGAATTTTCGCCCTTGCGTATCCTCTGATTCTCGCGGCAAATTATGTTTGTTCTTTCGGTGATTTGCAACGGTCAGGGAAAGTATATAGACAACGCTGAAATTTGAATCAAATTCCGTATCTCAAGAAGGCGCCCACGCCCCCGAAATTGAGGAAACGCTTTCCTGCCTCGTGATGCGAATCTATTATCTTGACCTTGCCACCGTATTTTTCAGCGAGCTTCATGAGGTCCTCATAATCTTGCGTTTTCTCGTCGCTGACAAGCAGGGTTTCCGCGGCTCCTGCCTCTATTGATTCTTTGGTTTTGGCAGGGCCGTATGCGGCTTTGCCGCTTTTAGATATAGCGGCAAAAAATTCTTCAACAAGCTTCGTCTGCTCGGCCACGGCAGAATCGCGGACTATTTTTTCAACTATGCCGCGGCGCAGGACTTCCTGTATGCCGGCTTCGCCTGCATACGAAACGCTGTCAACGAATGTCTTTCTTGCAAGCTCCGGCTCTTTGCTTTTGAGGATGTTCATCAGATTTTCCTTCGCAAAGCCCGGCCCTGCCAGTATGCAGGCGTGAAACTGCTTGCCCTTGATGTAGCTTATTATCTCGGCGTAATAGGCGGACGAATCATGCTCCCCCATGCTCTTGCCTGTGCTTCCGTGGATTGTGGCGAGCATCTCCAGCCGTTCCGTGAGCAGCGCAAATCCCGCTTCAGCGTCGTCCACGGCTGCGATGAGGATGGGCGGATGGCGGCTCTTTGCCCTTTCCAGCCTTTCAATCTCGTAGTTTTTCCATTCTTTTTCTATGCTAACGGGCCGATTCACTTCAATTTCAAACGCATGGTGCGAGCGGTCGCCTTCCGAGGACTCGACGATCATGCCGCCGACCCTCAGCTGGTCTCCGGAGAAGTCGGCCTTTTCCGCGCGAAGCCTGACGAAGATCCTGCGCTTTTCGCTGCGCACCTCGCGGTCGCCCTGAAGTATCTTTATGCTCCTGACCGTATGGCCTGAAATGAGCGTTCCCGGAGCTATCATTTTTTCCAGCACCCACAGATCGTCCTGATTCTCGGGAATGAGCGTGACAATGCCGTGCTTCATGTCCTTTTGGGTTATCTTCATGTTTCTAAGTCGCGGGAAAGCGATTTATATGCCTTGCAGATAATTATTTGCAGGTGCGCGGATGGCTGAACTCGATACATTCACTATTTTTCTGGTCATGGGGTTTGCCATCATAATCGTTGGCATACTCGTATTTTCATCCGTGGAAGATTCCTTCATCGGCGGCGCATTGTCCGGAACGCAGAGGACCGTGGTCACGTCTTCAGCCGACGAGTCCTTTGCCGTGGGCCCGGAAAACGTGGAAACGTTCCTGCCCTATCACATGGCGTTCAACGTCAGCAATCTAAGGGAGCCTGCCGTTCACGCGCTGGAAGACTGGCGCGTCTTCTCCGGAGCGATGTTCGGGTCCGGCTCGATGAGATACAGCCTTGATGCGAGCATGCCCCAGTTCATGGTGATAAGCTTCACGGTCTCAAAGACCAACTCTTACGCGCCTCTCATAATAAAAATAAACGGGAAGGAAGCGGTTCGCAAAGTCCTGTCCCCGGGCGATTACTCGTTTCAAATAGACAGGGAGCTTCTTGCCGACAAAATGGACGTGGAAATAAGCGCCGAAGGCTCGGGATGGAAGATATGGGCGCCCACGGTTTACGACCTTTCCAATGTGCGGATAATCGTTGACACGTTCAGCGAGCGTTCTTACGTGTACAGGTTCGACCTTTCCGGCAAATACGAGACTTTCAGGCGCGGCAGGATGACCCTGAACTTTGCTGAGAACCAGGGCAGTTTGGCCGTGCTGCTCAACGGCGCCGAGATATTCAACCAGCCGCCCGGCAACTCGCAAAACGTCGAGTTCTACCGCGACAATGCAAAGGACGGCGTCAACGGGCTGGAATTCCGGGCATCCGAAGGCTCATCTTTGGCGGGCAACGGCGTGATGGCAATAACCTACGTCACTTCGCAGGAGAACAAGCTCGTCCAGCCCTTCAACGTCAGCAACTCGACTTACGGGAACTTCATGGGCGGGGAGGTGCGCTTTGACGTCACGGGCGTCTCGAAAGACGGCGGCATAGGCATACTGATAACGAACGACAAGGGCACGACCTTCAGCAGGTTCGAGACCGCACAGGCAGGCGAGTACAGGTATGCGCTTAACGCCACGAACGTTGCCAAGGGCAGCAACCAGCTTGTCATCGAATCCGCAGGCGGCGGCGTCTTCTCGGTGAAGAACGTCCGCATAACCGTATAATCTATTTATTGCGCTTTTTCCAAGTATTGCCAGAGAACCATGGAATTAGATTTAGCTATAGCGGTGTAATTGATGCCCCTTAGTGATACAGAGATACAGATTCTTACTAATAGTACGCGGCTCGGTATACAGGCCGATATAGTAGCTGGAAGATTATACGCTAACCATACTCGAAGAATCCAGATGCTTATGGTTTCTATACGTGGCTATGTGCCTGAAATGGATAACAAGGAATTAGCAGCAAATGCGCTAGTCATTTACGGTAGTGCGCTTGGTTCTATACCGGGTGCTAGAACAAGGGCGGGCCAGGATATAAGAAAATTACCTGCTGGTATACAGGAAGCTTTGATAGAATATGAAGTAAATCAGGGGAAACTTCGTCTTGGAGAGGAACGAGAAGCAAGAGATGACAGAAGACTTTGGGTAGGTGGCAGGAATGTCATAGCGAACCGGCGAAACAGAAGAATTTTTAGACCCATACCCAATGCTTACGATGCCGTGGATCAAAGCGCCAAGCAGGGAATAGCGAATGCAGTAGATTGGTGGAAGCGCAGGAAAGCGTCAGGCCTTTCGATGCTTGGTGATGAGGTCGAAGCGGGAAAGCAGTTGCGTGAAGCTGAACAGTACAAGCGTCGCCGCGAGATAGATAACATGATAAGTGACCTTCGCGGACAAATAGACGATAAAAAAACGCAATTTGCCGTTGCGGCTCCGGGTGCTGGAAGAGATCAATTGAAACATGACATAGAACATCTCTCTAAAGAAATAGAAGAGTTGGAAGAAGAGAAATCAAGATATTATTATACTCCGACCGGCGCGATGCGCGCGGGCGCGCGGGCGATTGGGAGACCATTAATGGGAAGAATCGCCAACGCCTCTTCCGGCTGGAATATCAACAGCGTGCAGGCCATGCATCCCCTTGCCCGGAGTCGTGTGAACAAGGCGAGAAAGGAGCTCCGGAAAGAAGGCGACGAAATGTTTCACGATATCAAAAAAGCTACGCAAGACGAGATTGACAAGGAGACGAAACGTCTAAATGCTGCAAGGAAAAATTACGAAGAGAAGCTTCACGAGGCGGAGAACAGGTTGAGCGGCGCGGGTTCGCACGGCGCCAGTTTCTTGAATACCATAGCCGGTCTTCCTGCAGGAGATAAGGTAAGTGAGATGTCAAGTGCTCTTGGAGCTCTTCCGGGAGGTATGCGGGGCGATAGGATAATAGCTGAAGTACTGAGGGAAAAATTCAAGGAACTTGAGGATGCCCAGAAGCGCGTTGATGCGCTCAGGAGCGAGAATCTGGTTTTACGAGGGATCGAGGCGCTGGAAAAAAAACTTAACGTTAAGGCCGAGGAGCTCATAAAGGAGAATGCTCTTCAGGGCATAGAAGCGGCGGAACAGATACTTCACAAGGAACGGGACATACTTATGTTCAAGTACCGTGCCCAATACCAAAATAACATTATGAGAGGTGTCGCCAAGTTACGTATGTTCGCAAGAAATACTGCAATGGGCACCATGACATGGGGGGACGTGTGGCTCACGTTCTGGTACAATATCCGTGATTTCCTGTTCGGTCCGTGGATATGGGGTAGCCTTGTTGTCATGCTTGAATGGATGCTCGTGGGCAGCTACATATCGCAGATAGCGCCTAACGCGCTTTACTTTGTTGCGCCGATAGGAATGGGCGGCCTTACGTTGCTTCTTAACATAGAAGGCTCAATGTCAAGGCCATGGGACTGGCTCACGCATTTTGTTTCCGGCATGCTCATAGGTTTCAGTGCCGTCATAATGGCCGTGGCCGTGATAACGCCGGAAGACATGGCGGGCTGGGACAACAGGGAATGGTTCCAGTTCTGGTTCATATGGGGCGGCGCCACGATGTTCATAGGCATATTCAGCTTTTACAATACAGGCGGCTTCCTCTTTGTATTCCAGCTCTCGGTCCTGATAATGCTGTTCGGATGGTTTGCCCTCGGACCGTATAGAGGGGTGTATGCGGAGATCGTAGATCAGATACGGGCGCCTATCCTATTCGTCTATAATTCCTTCCGTGACGCTTTTACTGACGTATGGCTTCTAGCGACAAACCCGCAGGAATATTTCGCAAGGCAACAGCTCAAGAATGTCCGTGCGGCACAGGGCGTGAGCCTGCCTGACGGCGTAGAAATAGAAAGAATAGACTTGCAGCCGCCAAACCCTGCACTCTCCGAGAAAGGCGGCGTCAAGCAGTCGTTCTCGGCTTCTCTTGAGATAAGAAACAAAGGAAAAGCCGATGCAAGGAACGTGGTTGCGTGGGTTGAGTGCGACGCATTCTGCACGACGGCAACCATAGGCAACATAGATTATGTCGGCTGGCTAAAGGACATAAAGAATGCCGATACAAGGAATCCGAACACAAAAATATCGCCTGAGTTGATAGCAGCAGCCAAGGCGGTGTCTGACAATGATCCGAAACAAGCTGAAGAATTTCTCAAAGGCTCGGGTCTCATAGAAGAAACAGTAGATAGCCCGGGGCCTTTTGTCAGGGCCGGAGGGGCCACTCTCAAGGCAGCAGCCGATGTCACGACAGAAATAATAAAATCCCCGCAATGGATAGGGGCAAGCATAGATGCCCTTAAGGAAATCCGGGACAAGGGAAGCATGCATGCAAAGTCTCAGGCTGTGGGTTTCAAGGTCCGTGATGCCATGCGTCCAAGCGAGGCGGTAGTGCAGACCATCACGAATATCGGCTCGCACGAAATAAGCCCTGAGAGCAAGGCATATCTTTTGGTGTCTTCGCTCAAGGCTCATGTCGAATACGATTACTCGGCATCGTCAACTCTTGCGGTCAAGGTTGCGTCAAACGAGGAATACAACCAGGTCCTGCGCGACGGGCTTCTTGAAAACGTAGTTGCAAGAGGCAGTCCGACCACCGCGCAAATATCGCTAAGCGTAGGAAGGCAGCCTCTGAAAGCAGGGCAGCAATACGATCTTGTCGTATCCGTAATCAACACGAGGCCCGACGGCCACGTTTATCTTGATTCCACAACGCCGATAAACATATCAATTCCTGCGTCAATGGCTACAAGTTTGTCATGCCTGACTTTGGACGGCGAGTATACACCTGCTACTCCTGATACGAAAGAAGGTGCCTATAAAATATCTTACGCGCCTGGCGCAAACGTAGACATAAAGCCAAGCAAATTCTCTTCATTATTCGCGTTTACGTGCAAGTTTACAACGCCTGCCACGATAGACGCAGTAAAGACCGGTCTTATAACAGCAAAGCTTGATACATACAGGTTCAGGACAACAAAAGACATCAACGTCCGCTACTCGCCGCCTGTCGGAGTTTCCGGACTCTTGGACAAGGGCGTAGTGATACAGGATAGCGTGACAACAACACTGCCTTCTGCGTCTTCATCGCCGGTTGTCATCGGTTAGAAGAATTAAACGCCCATGGCGAGCCTGAAGAAATTTCTCAGTCCCGGACCCAGACCGAGGATAAGCACTATGAGCTTGAAGAGAGTTCTCTTGTTATTGTCGGCCACTTCCTTGTCTATATAGTATAGGGCGGCAGGCACGACAGCGAGCTTAAGCATGAACATGGATGCAGGGCCGAATATGGAAATGACAAAGCGCGGCAGGAAATGCTGCTCAAAATAATCGTAGAACTGCAGGGCCGTGAATGTCGTGGAAGCGTCAAAAAGATGGGCAGATATTATCGCTGCGTTCTCCTTAGTCAGGAATTTCAATTGTGCATATTTGGGCGCAAGATACTTGTGTGCGCCGAACACTAGAACTGCAAAGAGTGCTGCAACGGACAGCATCATGCCAACAGCGAATAAATCCTTGATATTAGGTATTAACACAGAGAGCAAAGCAAGAATAAAAACGGCTCCGATGGAAAACATGATTTTGTCATACGGGACTCGGGAAGGCTTGGAAAGAACGATGGATATAGCCAGGGCCGTGCTTGCAATAAGGAACATCGTGACATATATGACCGGGGACACCAAGAGCATGTTTCTTGGTCCTTCTGACGTCATGACCGTGAAAAGGCCCAAGGACATATTTTGTGATTCCAGAAGATCCTCGAAGGCCCTTAACATGGCCCCTGCGAATATATACGGCACAAGAGCAGTGAGAAGCCTCTGGTCCATGGGGATTCCACGCGATTTCAAAAGATGATAGATGCCTATGGCAGCTGCTATGAGCATTATCCCGTAGGTTGCGGTATTCACAGGATTGTAGCCGGTGTTGTAAACTACCGGATCAATGTACCATTTCTGTATGAATTCGGAGAGCATAAGGTTTTTTATGCAGGGAAGATAAATAAGCCTATGCTTAAAACGGGGGCATTTCTATTGCTTGTCATTCTTGCCGCCGGTTGCACGGGGTTAGGGCCGGATTTCGGCAGCAGCGAAATCAAGGTCAGCAAGCCTGTTACAGAGGGTTCGAGCAACATAGCAGTGATCAGGGATATCAATACGATACCCACATCTCCCGTGCTTCCAAGCGATCAAGTTGATGTTTCTTTCATAGTGGAAAATACCGACTCCCAGGAAAGTCTCAAAGGCATGACAGTGGAACTCTATGATGCTGCGAGCTTCTACAACGGGGACACGGCCCCGGCCCAAAAAGGGCATTATGGAAAATTATGTAATATTCATGATGTCTTATGCTTACCCGAAGGCTCAAGCTGCAGTGCAGAAAAATGCGAATTGAGCAATCTTGCCCCGGGAGGCCAGAAGCTTATAAATTACAAGCTTCTGGCACCGTCCGAAAGTTCGATATTGGGCCTTTCAACGGACATGGAGCTTCGCTTTGCAGTCGAGCATGATTTCACGGCAAAGACGACATACAGGCCCGTCGTAGTCAATGCGGACGAGATCAAGGCGCTCCAACGAGCAGGACAACAAGTTTCCATTGAGGCGCCTACAAGCATCGGAAGCGGCCCGGTGAAGCTGGACGTTTCGCTCAAGAACAGGGATTTCATATTGAACAAAAACAGGGCGACCTTTGAAGTGCGGGCAAGGCATACAGGGAGCGGCAGGCTCTCCGGCAACGTCATAGAGGCCGGAAAGCTCGAAGTGAAGTTTATTGGATTTTCGTGCGATGAATTTGAAGAGCCGGTAGGCATCGCATTCAAAGCCGCGCCGGAAGGCAATGACTGCAAGTTCACAAACACCGAAAACGCAGAGTTCTTCAGGCAGGGCTTGTCCGTGCCGATGCTGTTCATCATGAAAGGCGTTGACATCGGCACGGTTCCCCAAAGATCATACGAGGTCGCCGCAACTGCAGATTATACATACAGGCTGACGGGCGTGGTGCCGATAACCGTGAAGCCCGCCGAGATATAGGTGAATCGATGAAGTATCTTGTCGCTGCAATACTATTTTTATGCGGCTGCGTTTCTGTCACATCGCCGCAGTCAGTGAACATGCTTTCCATAGACGTATCGCCGTCCGACGTCTTTGCAGGCGGCACGGCGACTGCAACACTTGAATTCCGCAATCCGGGAGGGACTGATATACGAAATGTAAAGATGTCGATTTTCAACGCCGGCGCGCTTACGCCGCAGGAATGCGACTTCGGGACGGGCCAGACGTTGCAGGACTTTCCGCCCCGGGGCGCCCTTTCGGTTTCGCGCAATCCGGACAGAGGAGCCGTGATTCTCGCGGCAACAGGACGCGATGACAAGGCCGTAAGCAGGGTCGGCGTCAATTTCGACGGTAGCTGGCATTATTGTTACTGCGACGGGTCTGGTTCTCCTGCATGTTCATTGTCAAGCGGAGAAACGTGCAGCAACGAATGGGAAATATCGGCGAGAGACGGCGCTATTTATTATATCAGCGTGCTTGACGACGCAGGGCAAAGCAGCAGTGCCAGCGGCGCGATAACGGAAGGCACAAGCGTCACGCCGGCCGGAACTCAGGATATCGTTGTAGATAATGTCAAGGCCGGCTCGTTTGCCGTCAGGACATGCTCGCTAAAAGCGCCTGAAACGATAGAAAGCAATGTAATAACCACGGCAGTCGAAGGCAATGCCAAGTTTTCCAGCACGCTCTTGGGGAGCGAGACAGTTTCAATGATCAGCGAGGAAGAATACCGCATAAGGCAGGCCAAAGGCGAAGTGATTCAGTCGAGCCGCGTCTCTACGCCATCAGACGGCCGCCTTCAGGCTGCGGTCAGCTTCAGCGAGCCGATGCCGGTCATAGCGCGCCCAGACAAGAAGGCTTACATGTACATAGACATTTCCAACGTGGGAGGGGGGAGGATTCCTTCGATAGAAAAAGGAAGCATAACTTTGCAGGAAGCCGGCGAACAGATAGTCGATAAAAGTTGCGTGGACCAGAAGTTCTATATACAGGGCACGGCGTTCCCGAAGATAGCCTGCGAGATCAGCATGCCCGGCGATATAAACTATTTAGACGCCCACTCCATAATACTAAGCATAGATTACGATTATGAAATCCGTGCGTCAAAGGACGTGCAAGTAAGAAGGTGAATATATGTCTGCGATCAGGAGTCTGTTTTTCATTATCATGGTAATCCTCGCGGCAGGCTGCGCAGGCACGTCGCGCCCGGTGATTGTTTCGGCCAGCGACGGCCTCCAGATAAATGATTTTTCTGCCGACGTGACTGACGTATTTTCCAGCGAGTTGGTAAGGCTGAACGTTGAAGTCGAGAACGTCGGCGGCACGACCGCTCAAAACGTCAATGCTGTCCTGTTCGGAAGCATAAAATCATGGACAGCCGTAACCCCTTCAGGGATGCAGAGTGTGGCTCCTGCCATGACGCCTCCCCTGCAGGGCTCCGGCTCGCCGGGCGATATGAGCAAGCGTATATGGACGATGACAGCCCCTTATCTTCCGCAGGGGCTTTCGCAGGATTATCCCGTCGGCGTGAGAGTAGGCTACGACTATACGACGACTTCCATAACGTCCTTCGACGTCGTGAGCTACGACCAGTTCGACCTTCTGAGGAAGAAAGGCGAGTTTGTCCAGGTGGATACGAAGTCCAAAAATTCCAACGCGCCGGTAAAGATAGAACTGGCAGGGTCTTCGCCGATGAGGCCGCGGGTCAGATGCGTCGAAGCTTCTGCCGAAGATTGCATATCCGAAACGATGACTCTTACGCTGGCGAACGTGGGCTCCGGGGTGCCGTTCCGCAAAGGCACGGACCTTGGAAACCCGGTATCTGAAGACATAGGGGTTGTTTTGATAGGGATAAGGACAAGCTCAGGAAAGCTGGAATGCGACACCGGGGTGAAACCCGACAGCGCTTCTGACACCGTAAAAATCGTTTCTTCCGGTCTCGATGCCCAGCCCGATAAAAAGGATCTCAGGCTGGCGAGGGGATTTGGGTCCGTAAGGATACCATGCAGTTTCACGATGAAAGCCGGCGAGATAACATCCGGCGTGCCCAAAGACACGGTAACGGCAGAAATCGTGGCGGACTATTCCTATGCCATAGACGGCATCCTGAACATAAAGGTTACAAGCAACGAATAGGTCACTTGATTTCTGGGCCACGCCGCAAAGCGGCGACGGCCCGGCAGAAGAAACTGAAAGCAGAATAGATTTTCTCTGGCTGATCTACCGGGAAGAGCCGCCTGCAGTGAGCCAGCCCGGCCAGATACAGATAAAATTCGGGCACGGCAACTGATTAAAACTATTTAAGCCGGCCAGCTTAATAAGTAATAATATTTGCGTTGGGTGTATAGATGAAAAACTTGTCCGTCATTGTTGTTCTTGGTTTCGTACTTCTTGTAGCGGGCTGCGCAGGCACGTCGCGCCCGGTGACTGTTTCGGCCAGCGACGGCCTGCAGATAAAGGAATTTTCCGCGGACCGCGCGGACATATTCTCGAGCGAGACCGTGGTCCTTGACCTGGAGGTCGAGAACGTCGGCGGCACGAAAGCGGAGAACGTCGTGGCAAAACTCTTCGGCGGGATTTCGGGCTGGGGAGGCGATGCCACGGCAGAAAAGACGATGGGCAGGGGTTCCGGCAACGCCTTATCCGCGCCAACGGCTGACCAGAATATTCCCGGCGACTTCAACAGGAAGACGTGGACAGTCAAGGCTCCAGACCTCGCGCAGGGTCTGATACAGACGTATGACCTTGGCATGAGAGTAAGGTATGATTATAGTACCACGTCTATAACGCCGATCGACGTAATAAGCTACGACCAATTCGATCTTTTGAGAAGGCAGGGCAGCTTCACTCAGGGCCTGACAGTAACGCAGAATTCCAACGGCCCAATAAAGATATCCCTTGAGGGTCGCGCGCCCATGAGGCCCGATTCTCCGGGCGGGAGCGTGGAAGAATCTCTTATACTTACCATAACGAACGTAGGCACAGGCGTGACTTTCAGGGACACAGGAACCGCCAATGATTTCCCGACGCAGGTTTCGCTTGGAAGGGTGACATTTGCGATAGAAACAAGCAAAGGGAATGATGCATTGAAATGCGACATTGGTGACGGAGCCCTTGTCAACACGGGCACCGTGACCCTGAGGCGCGGGGTTGAAGAGGTAAGGATACCATGCATCCTGCGCATAGATGCCGGCAAGGTAAGCGCCGGCGTTCCGAAAGAAACGATGACCGCGACGATAACAGCGGGATATTCTTATGCAATTGACGGCATGGCACCAGTAAAAGTGACCTCCATACGCGACACGGTTGCAGGCCTGCCCGGGACGCCTTCCGGCGGCGCGACCACGACGACTGTGCCGGGAGGAACGACGACTACGACAGTCCCTGACGATACGGGGCCTGTGATGGGAGCGATATTGCCGTTGTTTTCGTCTGAAGGGAACCCCCAGTATTATATGATTCAAGGTGTTTATGATCCTGACAGCGGAGTGCGGGAATGCACTATTACAGACCCATCAGGAAATAGCTTCGCAATGACCAAACAGGGAAGTGCCAACTGTAAAGGCAGCAATGCGAATGATAAGTGCGACTTTATAAAAGTAGTCACATTCCCTGCCGGAGAAATATTGCCTTTGACGGTAACGTGTACTAACGGCGCCGGTAAAACGAGCCCACAAGACGGGAGAATAATGCAGCTATCCGCAGCCACGCTAAGCACCGATGTCGCCCCGGCAACAGATACTACAGCTCCGTCCTCGGGAAAACTCATAACGAATTATGTGTATAACGGCAGGTCTGCGACCCTTATAATTGACGGCATTCAGGATAGACAAAGCGGCATAGATCCAAATTCCTGCAAGCTTATGTTGCCTGGAGACGGCAATGTCATTGTAGGGCAAGTGAACCTGCAGGGACCGTTGCCGTGCCAGAGCTACGCCTGCAGTGGAACGGTTAATTATGTGCCTAGCACCGACAGCAGCGGCAATCCGATCAGCATGAACGGCCCCCATGAATACAAAGTTGTGTGCACAAACAGAGCAGGAACAGTCAGGACATTAGAAACTGCAGATTCGTCAATAATTTACTTTTCTAATTTATAGGTAGCGCTTTAGCCCGTTATTCTTTTCCTCTTCAATGACGGGCTTCCCGTAAACGCCGTCGTATCCGGGAATCACTTTTATCCCGCCTTCGCGGTTTTTCAATATCATATTCGCGAGCCTTTCGTTCGCGGCCTTCTGCAGTTCTTCCTTTGGCGCGTTCAAGAGGATGTTCATCTCGTTGCCGAACTTGCTTATGAGAAGTTCGTAAAGCGTCTGGACCTTCTTGCTAAGGGGCGCCTGCCCGACTGAAAGGCCGACGACCTCTGTCAATGGCAGCAGGGTCTTGAAGCCCGGGGCTCCGCGAGGCACGAAGCCCGGCGGCCTGTCGGGGCTTGCCAGTTGTTCCACGCGGTTCAGGACGCCGATGGTGAGGGGCTTCCCGCATTTCGGGCACATGCCCTTGTGCTTTGCCGTCTCTTTCGGTTCCATAGAAATGTCGCAATCGCGGTGGCCGTCAAGATGATATTTTCCGTAATCCGGAGCGACTTCTATGGTATACGAGAGCCCCTCTCTTGTTCTTATGGCATTCAAGAGATGCTTATAGTCCGTTTTCTTGAGCTCCATAGCATTGGCTTCCCTGCCCAAGCGGTATGGCTGCGGCGAATGGGAATCGCTGTTCGACAGGAGCGTTACGTTATCCAGGAACGGGCAGCGCCAGTTCATTAACGGGTCGCTTGAAAGGCCGGTTTCTATTGCATGTATGTATTTTGCCTTGTCCTGAAAGCACGCCTTGAGCGAATCAAAGCCGCTCATGGAGCCGAAGACGCCGAACCAGGGAGTCCAACAATGCGCCGGGATTATCTCTATGTCCTTTGATATGGGCATCAAGCTCTCGACAAGTTCTATCGACGAGAACCCGAATATCGGGCGGCCGTCGTAGTCCAGCCGTCCTTTGGATGCAAGTAATTCGTTTATCTGCGCCACCGTATCAAGGTCGGGCGCAAGAAGCATATGATGTATCCTTCTGCCTTTCCCGTCTTGCGTGTAGATAAGGGATATTTCGTTGCTCAGAACGAAATTCATGCCGTTATAGTCATACATGCCGTCGCCGGAACCGGCAAGCTTCGCTTTCAGTTCCTTGAACCATAACGGATGGGAGAAGTCGCCTGTCCCGATGATGCCGAGCCCTTTTTCCCTGCCTTTCTGTGCGAGCACTTCCAGCGTCATGTTCTTGGAAACCGCGCGGGAATAAGGCGAATGGATGTGCAGGTCTGCAAACAGAGGCATAAAGCATAAATGCATTGGGTTCATTTAATGTTATGCTCCTCGGCCGCAATGACATCATTTCTTACGTCGCAAAAGGCATTCTCGTGCAGGACATGCTCGACCAGGAAAAGCAGATTCAGTCTTGTGGCACGGATTTGACCGTAGGCAAAGTTTTTATACTTGAAGGGAAAGGAGTGCTTGACTTTACCAACGAAAAGCGAAAGTTGCCGGAATACAAGGAATTACCCTCTGTCAATGGCATATGGAATCTTTCACCGGGCATGTACCATTTTGCCATGAACGAAAAAATCGTGCTCCCCAAAAACATAGCCGGTCTTCTGCTTCCCCGCTCCTCTGCGCTGACGTGCGGGGTTGAAGTCCATACCGCAGTGTGGGATCCGGGTTACGAGGGCAGGAGCTTCATCCACGTCAGCCTTGTCCGTGAAGTGGAAATACACAAGAACGCCAAGGTCGCCCAGATGATATTCTTCGACCTTGGGAAAGAAACCGCCGCATACAGCGGCATATACAAGAACGAAGACATAATAAAATTCGCCAAGCGGGGCGGACAGGAAGGCCAGGAGGATTCCGAGTGAATCGGATGATTAATGTCAAATCAGGAAAAGACGTCCTGACCGTAAAAGACTGCCGTTCCTTGCTCCGCGCGGCCCGCGGCTTGATGTTCGATTCTTTGAATCACGACGGGGCTATGATTTTAGGCGGTAACATCTGGATGCCTTTTGTAAAGAAGCCCTTGTGGCTCGTTTTTCTCGATGGAAATCTAAGCGTGACGTCGATTCAATATGCAATTCCAATTGCGCTTGATCCAAAAACGTGGAAAACTTACTCTGACGGCAAGGCAAAATACTGCCTTGAGCTTGTGAGGAGGCCTTCCGTAGCCGAAGGAATGCGGATTAAAATATTGCCGTAGAAGTCTTATGGTGCGGTTGATTGGTATATTTAACGCACAACGGGCCCGTGGTCTAGCGGTTATCTGCAAAGGCGATCTTTGAAGATTCTGCCGCTAACGCAGACCGCGAATGACGCATCCTTGACGTGGATGAAGCCAGCGGTTCAAATCCGCTCGGGCCCATTAAGGGATATAGATAACTGCAAAAGTTAGATGATATATGTTAGCAGTTATCTATATATTGCCCCGTTGGTGCGAATTATAGGGACAAGCAGGGAAAAAATGTTTAGCAATATGAATACGGGATTTCTATTACCATTTCTGTTGATAATCCTGACGCTCGGTTGCACCCAACGCTCTGTGAGCGATTCTGCCGAATACGTCAAGAGCATAGATCTCAATTTTACCTCGGAACCTTCGATGGGAAACGAGGTCGCCTTGAATTTTTCATATAAGCCGCTGAACGAAAGCTCGGGATATCCCCAACCGGTTAATGTATTGATGAATATAAGTGTACCTCGCGGGTTAGTTTTGTTGGATGGACAGTTGACGAAACAATTTGAGGGTCGACAAGAATCGTATGAAATAACCCCCGTGCTGAATGTCAGTGGGCCTTTGGATGGCTACGTCGAAGGCATCCTTACCGTCAAATATGGCAAGCGGTATGAGCGGATATACTATAGGTATTTGAAAGTCCGCGTAGATGGATGGGGAGCGTCCGTTCAAAGCGTTCCCCGTATCCCATCAAATCCGTCATTCCCGTTCAAATCCGGCGAAGGAGTTTGACTGCTCATATTTAAGCGTTAAATAAAATAGCAGGGATATTCTTCATGGGAACTATGCCGTCCTCGGACGCAGAATGGAAGAAGAAGCTCTCTGCAGAGCAATATCGTATTCTCAGGGAAAAAGGCACAGAAGCGCCGTTCACAGGCAAGCTTCTGAAGAACAAGGAAAAGGGTGCTTATTTGTGCAAAGGCTGCGGCACGGAATTATTTTCCTATGAAACCAAATTTGAATCAGGAACAGGCTGGCCAAGTTTTTATGACGCAAAGAACGTTCAACTGAGAGAAGATGACAGCCACGGCATGCGCAGAACAGAAGTCCTATGCAAGAAATGCGGCGGGCACCTTGGGCATGTTTTTGATGATGGCCCACAGCCTACGGGCAAACGTTTCTGCATAAATTCGGCGGCGCTGGAGTTTCGGAAGAAATAGCGTCATTATTTGTATACGTTTCTTCTGTGACCTATTTCTATGGCCATTATTATCAATAGCTCGTTCTTGATGTCAAGAATTAGTCTATAATCGCCTACACGAAATCTGTAGTAGGGGAATCCAGTTAATTTTCTTATGAATTGTTTGTCGAGTTGTTTTTCTGCTAAAACGGAAAAAGCTATAGTGTAACTCATAGTGCTTTTTCCTTCTTTATCTGTTCAAGTCTCTTGAATTTGCCTTCCTTGAACCATTTTTCAGAATTTTTTTCATACTCTTGTATGTGGCGTTTGGTTTCCTCGGAAAGTTCGAGAGAATCCTCTACCAAATCCCATATGACGTCTTCATAACTCTCTCCTTTGAATAATTTCCTCTGTATGAGTTGATCCTGAAGACTTTCACTTATTTGTATCGTCGTTGTCATAGACATCTATAGTAAGCTATAGTATTTAAAGCTTTATTTCTTTTTCGACAAAATCAGAGAATGAAAGCAATCATAGTTCACGGCTGGGACGGCCGCCCTGACACAGTATCTTGCGTCCATTGACGTCAAAGTCGGCGGCGCGGTTTTCGTTGGCGGATTCTTTTTGCGTCTTACAGGACTCGAGGACGATGCGGACGTGCAGGAAACCGACAGGCTCTGGCTCACCACGCCCGTGGATTTCGCGAAGGCGCGGGCACGCATGAAAAAAAGCGTTGCGATATTCTCCGACAACGACCCGTACGTGCCGCTTGATAACCAGAACGACTTCAGGGAGAAGCTCGATTCGGAAATAATCATAGAGCATAACAAGGGGCACTTCACCGAAGGCGATGGGGTTTTCGAGGTTCCGGCGGTACTGGATGCCGTGCTTAGGATTTCGGGGAAGAAGTAAATCATTTTACAACCCGCATATCGAAAGCCATCCGCCTTGGCGGGTGGATGAGACAATGGCGGGTTCGTGCTGCTTCTAATCGCAAGAGAATGTTCTAAAGCGGGGAAAAGAAGAACGGATGGAGCAAACCTGTCCGCCAAAATTCATGGAATTCTCCAGTCCGCAACGCCCGCCACTTTAGTGGCGGGATGCTTTACTCTGTTGCATAAATATCAGGTAGCTCAAGCTAACTGGATTTTTATGCGTGCAATTCCCCGTACGCTTTCATCCTATCGTATGCCCAGAACTTTCTTTTCACTTCGTTGAAGGCGTTTTCGATATTGTGCGATCGTGTTTGTTCGCCGAATTTGCGCTTGGCTGCGGAAAAGATGCCTTCAGTGCCGTTCCACCGGAGGCCGTATTGGCGCTTGCGCGCCCATTGCCTGTAGCCTTTCCTTATTGCCGTAATCTCGCGATTGTGCAGGCAATCGCCTTCTTCCAGCACGGCGTTCTTGCGCGGCTTGATAGCGGGCTCTATGCCGTTCTTTTCAAGGAAAGCGAATAATTTGTGCGTGTCGT
>JAGVVY010000026.1 GCA_018304585.1 Candidatus Aenigmatarchaeota archaeon
AGGAAAGTCTAATACCGTAAACTTTGGATATATGGCATCCGGCGGGACAACGCAAAGCCTTGCAGACGCTGACGGAAGCACTGTGTGGGTGCAGGAAAATGCCACTGTGGCAGAGAACGATTATATCGTTCTTGACGCAGGCGACTTCGGAAGAATCTTTGAAGTCACGTCAATCAGCCTGACATCCGATGCTTCGTCAGCCGTGACCCTGTCCGATGTCATATCCGGAGACACAATCACAGCAACACTTGGCGCTGACAACCAGGGAACTAAGGTAATAGACGGACAAACCTATTACTTCATGAACCGCTCGTCTGCTTCCGGCAGCCCGAACAACAGGATATCCGTAACATGGGGTGCAGGAGCTACGGCAGGATCTCTAGGAACGTTTACGACTGTATATCCGTCCATCAAGACCAAAAAATCAGCCCACATAGCGTTCATGGATGAAGGCGGAATAAACGTAACAAACAACACTAAGCTGCAATTGCCCACAGGTGCTGTGACAGTAAGCTATACCGGACCGGTAACAGGCGATGAGGACCCAGCCAACTGGACTCTCACGGCGGCAAACAATGAAGATGGAACATCATCTGTTGTGACAAGAATAGGAGGCTCTAGCATAGTCGGGAGCGAGGCCAACAGCGTTATCTTCGAGGTAGGCCTGACAGCTGCGGCAGGAGCAAAATTCAACGTAACAAAAATGGGTGGCGCAAACGGAACCGCTTTCCTCATACGACCAGTAGGAGAAAACAACGCGACAATAACCCATGCATCCCTGTTGCTCGCAGAAGAAAAGGATGACAGCGCTAACGAACACGTCATCTACATACCTACAAACGTTGACACGTCCGGTTCCACGAACAAGGCAGAAGTCGGCACGATAAGATCGTCCGACGACAACTCCACTATGAACGCCAATATGGTAACCCTGTCTGCAACAGACACGAACAAGAAGGCAGGCGTTGACCTCTACGGCACGTATGCACTCCAGAACACCGACGGCCAGGACACGGTAACAATCTACTATCCTGACGACCAGGTTTCTGCAAACATCTTCGTGCTCGCACAAGGCGCAACAACGTCCACGACAGGCGCAACAAGCGGAACGACAGTGCAGGAATCCGTGCCCATAACCACGGCAGTCGCAAGACTTGACAGCGAAGTGCAGGCGGACCAGGCAGCCAAGACGACAAAGAGCTTAATCCTTGTCGGCGGCCCGGTTGTCAACTCGCTCGTTGCTGAGCTTGCATCCGCAGCCAAGACATGGGACGCACAGAAATACCGTGACAACGGCGAAGGAACGTACGTTCTCGACTATGTCGACAACGCCTTCGGCGGTGGAAAGGCGGCACTGGTTGTCGCAGGTCACAGCGCAGCCGACACCCGCGCATCGTCCAAGATGCTCGTCAACCCAACAGGATTGACAGGTATGAGGATGGCGTGGAAGAACGGCGTAGTGCTCGCTGACGCAGTCTAAGAAAAAAACTATTTTCTTTTTTCCCTTTATCATTTTATTCAACTGCTCAAAGCAGTATCATTATAATTTTATGTAAAATATCTGGAAAATGACCTTGACTTAATAAGGCGGGTATACGAGCACGTCAAGAAAAACGGAAAAATAAAGTATGAGCATCTGGACTATGCGAAACCTAACAGAATTCGTGAAGTTTCAACGACTTGGTAATATCTAAACAAAGCCGCAATAATAGAAAACTATATATACTATCTCTCGGCATAACTCTAAAATGAAATTATCATTCTCTATATTATTAGCATTATCTTTCATTTTCATCGCGTCAGTTTCAAACGCAGCTTTCACAGTCACGATAAATTCACCGGCGAATTTTTCCAATACATCGGATGGCACGCCCCAAATCGCATTCACGATAACCGGAGACAATACAACTTACAACTACAGCGTAATCGTTGACGGTGCCATAGACCATGCTGCCGTCACGCAAAGGATAGACAATAACACCCAGCATCACGTCAACCTTTCAGCGCTGATTAACGGAGCGCACTGGGTCGTCATAGAAGGAAGAAATGCTTCTGTTGGCGACACAACAGGATATATAAACTCCACGAATATCACGTTCAATGTCGTTGACCAAGCGCTGGTGGTCACAGATAGGACGGGCAGCATCAATTTCACAGTCGGCGAGCTTAACAGAACTTATACTATGAGCGTAAATCTCAGCCAACTTAATCCCGGCGCAGAAGTATATAACATAAGCATCAAGTTTGTAATGCCTTACGGAATGGTACCGCTTAACGCCACTGGAGCCGTGAACTTTCCGAGTATATGCACGGGGGCAAGGAACTTTACTTTGCATAACAGCACGCATGTTTTATGTGAAGTAAACTATACTGGCACGCCGGAAGCTAACCTAACAACAAGCATACCGACAAGAATATACCAACTCAACGTTACAACAAATATATCAGCATTTGCCGCATATGGCGATGGACAGGCGTTGAATTTAAGCGCATCCTGCAACCAGTGCGTTAATCCCAATGAAACTGTCAGTTATTTCTATGCCGGCAATTACTTCAAGAATCCAAGACCTTCAGTCACATCTTTCGCATCAAACAATGCTACATTAAGAATACTCCAGTGGAACCAGACCGACAAGGGCTATCAGCTTATGGCACCGCTTGAAACATATAACGATACGTTGAAAAGACCGGTATTAGCCAACAATACCTTCGCTGAAATAATGTATTTTGACAAATCATTCTTTGAATTCCCAAGCTACATGAGGCTCTATTCGTACAACCTGACCTTCACATTGGTCTATACGGGAAGTGTGACCAACGCTTCTTTCACATTGAAGTCGCCGGTGAACAATTCTGCGTTCACGAACCAGACGTTATATCCGTTGCTCATCAACACCCAGGTAATTCAGGACTTCCATAGCAACGCCACAAGAAACTTCACCATGGGAATACCCAACCCCACCGATTTCACGGTCTTCTTCAACGGCACGAATTATACCTCTTCGCAGCTCCTTCAGCAGAAGGCGATAAACATAACATTCAATACCGGAATGAGCGGCATCGACCAGAGCATACAGCTCCTTACAATCAATCTCTCGACTATCAACCAAACCCTTCTCAATGACACCAATAACACCCAGATCACGGTATTCTTCACAATCATGGACACGGCCAACAGCAGAACCGTTTCCCCTGTTTATGTGCTCAGCCAGGAGCAGACGGGCTGGGGGATGAACGAGCCGCCTGCATTCGGCGAAACAAAGGCTATGTCAACGGTTGTCAATGTGACCAACGTCCTCTGGAATTATACGCTGGACAACGTTTCGGTAAGCTTCATGATCCCGATGAACGTTACCATGCTAAATGATGATTACAGCACTTTCAAGCAATTCAACATGACGCAGGCCGCTAATATTACCTTATGGAACGGCACGACTTGGAGAAACGCCACGGATTCAGGCGTATCTATTGTGAAAAGAGAAAGTGTCGTCAACTTCACGGAGTCCTTTGGAGGGGCCGATAAGATAATAACCATCTATGTAACGACGTGGGACGTGGTGCTTACAAGCAATAATACTCATGTAACGCTCAGAAACTGGACGCCTTCAAGCAACAGCGCGCAGCAGCCTTGGGCGCGCATAAACTTCTCGGCGCAGATAACGTTCCCGATAATGAGCGAATCCGACGGCGCTGCAGGCTCTGATGGAAATAATTCTTACAACGTGACTACCCAGCTATCGTCAAGCGCGCCCATAAATCTCACAGGCAAACTCGAAGGTCTCAACAGCGCTAACTGCGGCTCGACAGGTGCGGCCTGCAGTATCAGCCTTACCGTAGATGGTACGCCTTACACATCCGATAATTACACGTTCGGTTCGCTCGTGATCAACAATGTGCCTTCCGGCACGCACACGATTTCCGTCAGCTATGTGATACCGTCAACTTCATCGGACAGTTCCACCACAACAACATCCAGTTCCGGCGGGGGAACCAAACCCAACCCCAAGGTCATAAGGAGCTGGACGAACTTGCCGCCCGGACTCACAAAAATGGCGGTCGATGACAAGGAAATAGGCATGAAATCCATAGATATTGAGGTGCTCAATCCGGCCAATAATGTAAGAATAAACGTGGAGAAACTTGCCGGGAAACCGGCCTCAATAACGAAGGAAATATCCGGCGCGGTGTTCCAATATATAGAGATAACGAAAGAGAATATCGTCGATGCCGGCATAAAACGGGCAGCAATAACGTTCAACGTCACCAAGGCATGGCTCAGCCAGAACGGCTACGCCAAAGAGAATGTCGTGCTTATGAGGTTCAACAATGACTGGAGCGAGCTTCCGACAACAATAAAGCACGAGAGCTCTTCGGACGTGGAATTTTCCGCAGAATCGCCTGGCTTCTCCACGTTTGCAATAGCGGCAAGAGCACAGCTGACAGTGCAGGAGCCTGAGAATCCCCCTACACCGCCTGCAGAAACCGTAGCTACCACAACCACGATGCCTGTGAACGAAACGCCATCTACCCCCACGGATTACACCGTGCTTGCCATAGCCGGCCTCTTCATCGCGGCCCTTGCGCTCTATGCATACAGGCACAAGCTTGAAGGCAAAAAAAGCAAAAAGGAATAAAACAGCCCTTGAAAACCGGTAAGCTTTAATTGTTTTTCTTCTGGTTATAGTTATGAATCACGGCATAATCGCTGTCTTGATCATTGCCGCAGCCGTGGCAGGCTGCGTGCAGCAGACCAAGGACCCGCTAATGCTTATCAGAATACCCGGGCATCCCGAAGTATATGCGTTTTCTTACGACATACGGGAAACAACGAATATAGCGTCTAACAACCCAGCAGAAATAAGGAACGCGGTGCTTGCTGCGAACAGCGTGACTTTCGCGATAAACGCCACGAACGAGACGCTGGTTTCCGGATATTATTCCAAGGCAGCGATCAACGTGATCCAGAAGCTGAAGACCTACCAGCTTTACAGCGGCAAGATAGTAGACAACTATTCCGTGCTGGTATATGACAACCAAAGGGGCGCATGGCTCAACTCCACCTCCGAGACAAAACCGGAATTCGGCGACGTGGTCATATGGTTCGATGCAGACGCAGGGCGCATGTCCGTGGACATTGAAAACGGCGTGATATACGTCCGGGGCGACAGCTACGACAACATGGTACGGGTCGCGGACAAGCTTTCGCTGATATTCATGAACGTTGACTCTACCATGCTTTCCGGCAGTTAGGCATATTATTACAGTAAACTACCCGTCACTGTGATAAAAATGGTGATAAAGTGCGGGCGTTGCGAAAACGGAAGGAAATACCA
>JAGVVY010000001.1 GCA_018304585.1 Candidatus Aenigmatarchaeota archaeon
AGCTTCTTTGCCAATTCTATGTGCGGCAGCATGCCGTCGTAGCTGCCCGGGGATTTCGTTATGCCCTTTATCACGGTCAGCTTGTCAAAATCTATCTCATTGTTGCGCAGCTGGATTATGACCTTTTTCGTTTCATCGACCGCCTTCTGCAAATCGCCTTCCTTCAGCACTATGTCCAGCACCTTTCTCATCGTTTCAGACACGAGGGGGCACCAATCGCGCCTCACGGTCTCGATTCCCTTCATCTCTATGGAATCCTCCCATCCGTTCTTTCCGAACTCGAATTTCCATCCGGCGTATCTCTTCTTCGTCAGGATAAGGAACGTCCTGTAAATTTTTTCAAAGTCCAGCGTCAGGAAGCCCGGAAGCTTCTCGCTCACGAACTTTGAGATTTCCTCGCCGGTCCTCTTGGCATCCTCCAGGTTCGTTGTCTTCGTTTTCACGAACACGGAATCCGTGTCGCCGTACACGACCTCCACGTCAAAGTTCGATTCCACAAGTTCCTTTGTCTTCTCTATGTTCTCCCTTCCTATGGCGGTTATCGTGCTGGCCACGTTTATGTCGTAGACCCTTGCCCGTATGTAGCCCGTGTAGCCGTAGAACGAATTCGCCAGGTCCTTTAGCGCGTACTGCCGCGCATTGAGTATCTTCTTCATCTCGCCGCCCGCATCCTTCATCTGGTTCTTGACATCGGCCCGGCTGTCCAGAAGCTTCCCGACTATGTAGGGGAATACGCCCTCGTGCACGGACGCTGCCACGAACCGCGCGCCGCCCGGGGACGTGTAAAAATCCTTCACCGAATCGTCAAGCAGGATCGCGTCCGGCGACGTGTTGAACGTCCTCATGATGCTCGGGTACAAACTTTTGAAATCCATCACAAGTATGCAGCCCTCGGCATGAAGGCCCTTCCTCGGCTCCAGCACCGTGGCCCCCTTCAACCCGGCCTTCTCCCGTTCGTTCACCCGTCTTTCCATCAGCTTGGCATCCGGCTTGGACGGAAGCACGTATCCCCGCTTCCTGAATTCGTAGAGCAGCATGTTGTCTATGCGCAGCGTCTGGCCTCCGAACGTGTCCTGAAGCACGGTGCCGGAAACCTTGGCTATCTCTATGAAGTTGGATATCATGTCCTTCTCCACGACAAGCCGCAGATTCAATTCCGCATCCTTGCGCGCGTATTCAGCGAATCTCAGCACGCCTTCCAGCGGCCCGTTCCACAGCTTGGGCATCTCCTTGTATTCCACGTCCATCTTCGTGTCGCCGAGCAGCATTTTTGATATCGTATTAAGATCGTACCTTGCGAATTTTATTCGCGGGTCGCGCTTCAATATCTGGTACGGGTCCACTACAACGCGCCCGGGCACCACGGACTCCTGCGTGACTCCGATGCTCTTGTTGTACGCAGGCTTGTCCTTGCACCTGCCAAGCATCGCAGGTATCCCTAGCGCGCGCATCCGCTCAAGAACGTACGGTATGTCGAACGTGTTCACGTTGTAGCCCGTGATTATGTCGGGGTTGTATTCGTCCACCACCCTGATGAAGCCCTCAAGCATGTCCTTCTCGAATCCAGCGGCCTGTTGGAGTCCGACGGCACGCACTCTATGTCAAACGACAGTATGGAAATCTGGGCATTGTCCTTCCTGTCCAGAGGCTTTATGGATTTCATCTCAAATGCCGGCACTTTCACCATGCTTGTCGTTGTTTTTGTCACGTCCGCCTCGGCCCACTGCATTCCGTGCAGGTCATGGTCAACAAGGAACCGGTTCTTGAACAGTATGTCCGCCTCGAATATCTCCTCGGCTATCCCCTCCGCGAGAAGCGCCTCCCTTATCGCCGGCACGTCCTGGGGCCGCGATACCGTGAGCTTCAGCAGCCTCGTTTTTTTCGTCGTATAGCCTATGGCCATGAACTTTTCCGTCTCTTCCACGGACAGTATCTCCTTTACCCCTCGTCCTTCGGCTTTATGTAGAAATACGGCAGGAAATCCCTGCACAAGACGCACAGCGCATTGCCGGAGTCGCTCCTGCCAAACAGCCGCACCACCGGCTTGTCGCCGTTCAAGAAATAATCCACGTCAAGTATCTGGAAAACAAGCGCCATTCAATAAGCTTGCCGCGAGCTTATTTAAATTTTGGATGTGACCCAAGTCTGCATCGTTACATCATAAGGAACAATTCTTTCTTTATGCTGAGTATATTATCCATATTTTCTCTATCAACAGAATTACAAACATTTATACCCATATAAGCCGATATTTCTCTCATCGTTTTCTTGACTTGGCTCGTTTCTTTTTCGCCCCATCCACACTCCACTGCAATACTGCCTAGTGGCGTTTTTACTATGAAATCGGCCCCGCCTTTTCTATAATCGAAAAATAATCCGTTCACCTTATGAGACGATAAAATATTTTTTCTATATAGTGTGTCCGCCACAGCGGTTTCCAACAACGGCCCCATAGTTTCAGATGATCTGTTCAATTTACCTATACTCCACAGCAACGATGCCTGTAAAGTGGGCGATGAAAAATAATATTTCCATGCGGAATTTGCCATATTTTTGGCACTGCCGTATGGTTTTATTGAAAATATTACACCCGCTTTTTCTAAGGCATTAAGAAGATTAAATACTGATGCCTCTGATATACCAAAATTTCTTGAAATAGACGCTATGCTTACGCCACCACTCCTGTTTGAAGCTAGGAATAGTAGTATTGGCATCGTTTTACTTAATGTTAGTTTTCCTAACGGAGAAAATAGTGGCATATCTTCTTTGATAATTCTGTTCAAAATGTCGATCAGCTTCTCATAGATAGCTGCATTATCTTTTTCTCCTATTAGGAATGGAAACCCGCCGGAAAGCATATAGTTCTCTAAATTGATGGTAATAGATGGTATTTTAGAGAAATATTGCGCCGTGAGTACCTTCGATATGTTATCTATATGTACCGCAGCACCTTTAGCATCGGAAAAGAACAGTGCATTCTGTATATCCGACGCTGTATTTTTCGGTGGATATATGAAAGATCCTGTCCCTTGGGAATTCAGTAAGTTGTATTCCATAAAACTAACAGGAAACAGCCATTCAGTAACGGATCGTCTGGCAAGATCCGTAGTGGTATTAAAGGCAAGAGCCACAGAACCGGAAATTATAACAAAAACGTTTTTAGAACGATCGTACACATCTTTTATGATAGCGGCCCAGTTTTTTTGGGCATGCGCTTCATCTATAAGTAGTACTAGTTTGCCATTAAATAGCTCAAGCGGAACTCCCAGAAACTTATTTTCA
This sequence comes from Candidatus Aenigmatarchaeota archaeon, assembly GCA_018304585.1. GTDB lineage: Archaea > Aenigmatarchaeota > Aenigmatarchaeia > GW2011-AR5 > GW2011-AR5 > JACQID01. The sequence continues at coordinate 3,283 of JAGVVY010000001.1, forward strand.
TACGTACGTAATGCATCCATTAAATCTATACCATAATTATTCAAATGATGGCATGATAGATATATCATAGTCGCATTTTTTGAGAATTTCTCATATATTTGCCATAATACTGTAGTTTTCCCAACCCCCCTGAGTCCGGGTATTATAATAACTCTATTTTGTAAATCCGTGGAATTTATAAAATTTCCTACTGCCTTGTTGACCCTATAGAATATTGGCCTGTACAGATATTTTTCTTTCGTACGTGGGTTTTGTGTATAGCTTTCTGATAATTGTGACATTATGGCTATTTGTGTAGTAAGGAACCCTATCGTATCATCGCGATCCATAAATTTCTATATACAACAAAGTATTTAAAATTTTTGAATGATATATAGCTCTTTTATTTAAAATTTTTGAATGATATCACAACGAAACCTGCTTCACTTCGCGCGTTGCAAAATCTATGACAACGGGCTTGAACTCGTCAAGCAGCGAGCCACTATTGACCACGGTTATGGCCTTGTAGTTCTGCACGAACGGCTTCCCTGTGTGGCCGCAATGCACGATGTCTGGAACGTCCTCCAGAACCAGGTAATCCTCGGGCAGAATGGACTTGCTCCGGCCCAGATACCGCTTGCGCAGCATCGCTATGTCAAAATTATGGGCGACAAGTATCTTTATCCCGTTGATTTCAACCATCGCAGGGTCCGAAAGCGCTGTAACGCCCTCCGCTTTCATCGGCAGGCGCGGATATTCCTTGTCGTCCGCCTCGCCCGGGGCAAGAAAGATGTTCTTTCCGCTGCAGTGCCTGCGCACTATCGCTTCAAGCGCGGCAATGTCCCCGGTATCGCCGGAAATGAAGAGGTTCCTTATGTCCTGGTTCTGGAACCATGAGAAGAATTTCTCGGCGTCCTTGCGCGGGGCTTCACTGAGCCTTAAATCCGAAATAAAGCACGCCTTGCCCGTGCCTATGGCCGGTTGCCTCAGCGGCACGTCCGCGAACATGATTTTCTTGCCGTATATCACTTTGCCGCCGCTTATCCCCTCGACTGCAACGGCATCGTCGCGCTCCACCTTTTCCAGTGGCGTTTCAAAGACCACGGAAACCGAAGACGTCATGTCTTCCAGCTCTACCGTTTTGTCTTTTACGTCCTTGACTATGCCGAATACCGCTATTTCCGAGCGCGAGGCGTCCACTTTATTCAATGAGATAAAATTCTTGCTGAAACGCGATGTGAATATATCACGCATCTTGTTGTACTTGGAAGTATAGAACTTCAGGAACATGTCCGTGTCCACTTCCTTAGGCCTGTCTTGAAGGCACTTGAGGATCCGGATGTTGTCCCGCTCAAGGTCGCTCCTGTCGATGACTAAGAGGGCGGAATCCGTCTCCGGCATCCTGCCCGCGGCAGCCATCTCATCAAGCGCCGCCGGGGTCAGAAGCTGGCCGCGCCCGAAATAATGCCGCACGATCTCCGCCTTGTCCATCATCCGAACCTGCCCATGAGGTAACTCCTTACCTTGCCTAAAGCCGTTTCGTTCATGGACAGCGTTATCTCCCGCGTCCTGCCGTGCCTGCCCTTTGATATCACTTTCGCATTGATTATGCCGAACATGTCCAGCTCCCCTATCAGGTCGCTTATCCTGCGCTGCGTCAGAACCTTCGTGCCGTTGCCCCTGCAAAGCTCCTCGTATTTGGAGAATATGTCGCCTGTGAGCAGCCTCCTGTCGGCCCATTTTTCCTTCTGCCTGGCTTCTTCGCTCATCTTTATTATAGCGTAAAGCACTATCTGGGACTGCGCAGGCTGGGATTTGACGGTCTCGGTTACCCTGTCAAGATCTATTTTTTCTTCCGCCACGTCAACGTGCCGCTCCTTGACCACGGTCTCGCCCATCCTTTCCGCGACTTCGCCTGCAACCCTTAACAGGTCCAGTGCCCTGCGGGCATCGCCGTGTTCCTGGGCTGCCAGGGCGGCGCACTTGTTTATGACGCTCTCGCTGACGGCCCCCCCAACGAAACCGTCTCCGGCGCGCGATGCCAGTATGTCCCTCAATTGCACGGCGTTATAGGGCCTGAACATCACCTCTTCTTCGCTTAACGACGATTTCACCCTCACGTCAAGGTTGTCCCTGAAGGAGATGTCGTTGGTTATGCCTATTATGCTCAAGTTGGCTTCGCCAAGCTCGTTGTTGGCGCGCGTTATGTTATAGAGGAAGTCGTCCCCGACCTTCTTGTAAAGCGCGTCTATCTCATCTAATATAATGATGACGCTCTGCTTCTTCTCGGCGACTTTGGCGAAGAATTTCCTGTAGATTACGTCGGTGGGCAAGCCCGTATACGGCACTTCTTCGCCAAGCTGCTTGAGCATCTGCGCGAAAAGCCTGTACTCGGTATCGGAAACCCGTTCCATCTTGCAGTTTATGTAAATAACCTTTATGTCCGTCTGTGCGGCCTTGACCGCGTCCTGCAACTGCGAAACGACGAATCTGCAGCATATCGTCTTGCCCGTGCCGCACGTGCCATAAACAAAAACATTATTGGCGTGGTAACCCCTGAGCATGGGGGCAAGCACGGAACTTATATGCTTTATCTCTTCCTCCCTGTGCGGTATGCTCCCGGGAACGAAAGAAGATGTCAGGACGCGCTTGTCTGTGAAAATACTCGGGCTTTCAATATACTGTGAGAATATATTACTGTTTGCTGCCGAATTGCTTAAAACTAACTCCTGACCCGCTTCCATATACCACACCCCCATTGAAAACTTTCTACTCCCCAAAATAGAAAGCTTCATAAGAAATGAAGGAACCCCCGTTTCTTATGAAGATATTATAATCTCTTGCCCCCCTTATATACTTATGGCTACTTGAAACGGTAATTTAGCAAAATATATTCCTCGTCATATCCAACACCCCTTCATTTCCTATGGAAAGGCGTTATTAATTAATTTATTTTTAATAACATTGTTATATGAAGTAAAGGTTATTCGTTTTCCCGTCTTCTCTATAATCTCCATAAGAAATACGGGGGTAGGAGGGTTCGATAACCCCCTTATTTCCTGTAAACGTTTGCAGCATCAAGAAACAACCGATGAGGCTTTGTTACAAACGTCTTTTTACGTCCCATATGTTGATATGCTTAACTAATCCAACGCAACCGATTGTGTTCTATACCCATTTACGCAACAACACTAACCGATGAATATACTTTATACATACGGATCAATAGTAAAGGCCACCAGCTTACGGCTTTCTTATCCCTAATACTTCGTTCCCTTCCACCACCTGTTAAAGAAAAATGATGCGACGATAACATGATTTTCACACTACCCAAAAGAGTTAACGGTACCAATACGATACCCCTTACCACAAGCTATTCTTCAAGCTCGAACTTGATTCCGTAGTGGATGATTCCGGCTTCGCCGTCTTCGGTGAGCTTCCTGAAAATAGGGGTCACGCGCTTTCCGACCTTGACTTCTTCTGGAGAGTTAACTATTTGGCCGGAAATCATGGGGCCTTCCTGAAGTTTTATTATCGCAACGGCATAAGGCGCATATTCTTCAAAACCGGCCGGAGCGCTTCTTATGACCGTGTAAGTGACGATTTCACCCTTACCTGAAAACTTATGGGGTGTCGTTTCCTTTTTGCAGGCCGGGCAATACATCCTTGCCGGAAAGTAAAGGCTGCCGCAGGCGCATTTGCTTCCTACAAGGTTATATCTACCTTCCTTGAGCCTCCATTCCGGCGCTACTGCTGTCCTATGGGGCATATTATTTCCTCCTCAATTCCCTGCCAAGTATGGCCAAATTAGCGGTAGCGCCGGATCCGCCGACGTTTAATGCCAGCCCGGCAGAAGCGCCCTTTACCTGGTTGCAGCTCTTGCCTTTGAGCTGTAGATATATATCTCCTATCTGCCTGATGCCCGTGGCGCCTACCGGGTGCCCGCCGGCTTTCAGGCCCCCTGTTGTGTTGACGGGTCGTTCGCCGCCTACGGCAACCTTGCCGTCCTGCACGAACTTGCCGCCTTTGCCGTCAGGGCAGTAGCCCAGGGCCTCAACCGACAGTATTTCATTTATGGAAAAGCAGTCATGAACTTCGGTGACATCCATCTTCGTAGCAGGCAGACCCGCTTCTTCATAAGCCTTTTTCGCCGCTATCTTGGCCGCCGCAAGCTCTGTAAGCGACTTTCTATCGTGCAATGCCACCGTGTCAGAAGCCTGCTGAACTGAAAGGACCCACACAGGGTTCAGTTTTTTGGCAATTTCCTCGGAAGCCACTATGACCGAGGCCGCGCCGTCTGTTATGGGCGAACAGTCCAGAAGCCGGAGCGGATCCGCAACCAGCTGCGACTTCATCGCCTGTTCAAGCGTTATTTCATACGGATATTGTGCCTTCTTGTTCTTGGCGCCGTGCCTGTGGTTGATGACCGAAACCGTGGAAATCTGCTCCAAGGTCGTGCCGTACTTGGCCATATGCGCGCGGGCCATCAGCGCATAAAGCCCGGGGAACGTCAGGCCGATGCCGGCCTCCCATTCCTGGTCTGCTGCGCCCATCAGTGCCGTCGTCACTTCAGACGTCTTCAGGTCGGTCATCTTCTCTACCCCCGAAGCCATGACCACGTCATGCCTGCCTGATGCCACGGCAAGCACCGCTTGCCTGGGCCGCCATATTTCCTATGTAAAAGGCGTCTATCTTCTCCGGCTCCAAGCCGGAATCCTTGAGCGCAAGCATGCCGGCTTCAGCAGCCAAATCGCGCAGCGACCTGTCCCAAAGCTCCCCGAATTTCGTCTGCCCAAAGCCGATTACTGCAACGTTTTTCATTCTTTTAACTCCCCGCCATAATAAATAATCTCGTCATCATCACACCGTCAGCTTCTTTCTCAATCTTGCGTAAGTTCCGTAATCAACGTAGGTCTTGTTGTTGATGTAATATTCAGTCTTCTTTGCCAGATCTCGGGCCTTGATTATCCTGTCCGTGACTTCCAGAGCGAACGAATCGCTCCCGGCGCCGGAGCCGAACGACGTCATGAGTATCTTCTCTCCGGGCGTGGCCTTGTCAAGAACGTTCGTCAGCCCGACTATTGACGAGCCGGAATAGCTGTTGCCGACATTTTCCACGACAAGGCTGTCCCTGATTTTCTCTTCAGGCACGCCCAGTTTCTTCGCGGCCTCGCGCGGGAACTTGCCATTCGGCATATGGAACACGACCTTGTCGTAGTCGTTGACGGTCGTGCCGGTCTTCTTCAGCAGGCCTTTCGTTGCTTCAATTACATGTTTAAAATAAGCCGGTTCGCCGGTGAACCTGGCTCCGTGGCGCGGATATTTTTCGCCCTCGCGCCTCCAGAAGTCAGGCGTGTCCGATGTGAATGAAAAAGTATCAAGTATCTTTGCAATGAGATTGTCCCTGCCTATGACAAAGGCCGCGCCGCCTGCGGCAGCCGAATATTCGAGTGCATCCCCTGGCTGGCCCTGGGCCGTGTCTGCGCCTATTGCCATCCCGTATTTTATCATGCCGGATTGCACAAGGCCCATGCAGCATTGCATCGCGGCGGTACCAGCTTTGCATGCAAATTCAAAATCAGCAACCATGACTTCCGGGCCTATTCCAAGGGCATCGACAGCCATCGTTCCTGACGGCTTCACGGCGTAAGGATGGCTTTCGCTTCCTATGAACAAAGCGCCTATCTGCTGCGGGTCTATGCCGGCACGCGCTATCGCGTTCTTCGCGGCCGCGACGCTTATCGTGACCGTGTCTTCGTCTGCCGCAGGGACGGCTTTTTCGTTTATCTTCATGCCCCGCTTGAAAGCCTCGCCGTCCTGATTCCAGACGCGGGCTATCTCCTCGGCTTTGATGCGAAAGCGCGGGATGTATGCCCCGTATCCGGTAATGCCAATCATACCAATAACCTAAGGAGCGTAAACGCTTTTAACGGTATCGCCGGCGCCCGGCGGGAAACCTTATTTACCCTTCGCGTCAAATAATTAGAATGGTTCTCGAAGCCGTTCTTGTGCCGCGCAACGTGAAGAACAGGCCCCTCAAGATACTCACCCTATCTTTCATATATTCGATGGTAGCCATCTCATTCTCGCACCATCTTTTTCCTGCCCAGTCATCGATGCTTGCAGTTGCGCTGATAACGATAATCTTCATACCCTTCTTCCAGAAGCTTTTCGAGCAGGACGAAGTTTCGGAAATCCTTTCGCTCAAGAAACTGAAGGACAACGTTTTCGTGAGGCACGAGGCGACGGTAAAGGCGTTTTCGCTTTTTTTCATCGGGACGACTCTGGCGATAACGGTAAGCTATTATTTTTTCCCGCAGTATGACGGCGTGTTTGCGCTGCAAACGTCGACTTTGCAGTCCTTTGCAACCGGCAGGGTCACGGATTTCGGTACCATGATGATGCTCATAGCCAACAACACGCAGGTCATGCTTTTGATGTTCATATTATCCACTATCTTCGGCGCAGGCGCGGTCCTCATCCTTGCGTGGAACGCCTCGGTCATAGGCGTCTACCTTGGCATGATAGCGCGCGCATTCACGTCTGCCGGCGCCGATTCCGCCACCGCATTCTTCTACGGCGTGCAGTCCGGGCTGTTTTCAATAGTGCTGCACGGCGTGCCGGAGATACTCGCTTATTTCATCGCAGGGATTGCCGGCGGGATTTTGTCGGTAGGCATAGCGCGCGAGAACGTAGGCAGCTTCAGATTCAAGAAAATCTTTGCGGATTCCCTCAAACTCCTCGTCCTTGCGCAAGTCCTCATAATATCGGCGGCGTGGCTGGAAGCGGTTTTCTGACGCCTTAAAAGGATTCCTGCTTATTTACGATAATGGAACGAATGCGCAATGAAATCACAGACGGCAACCTGATCAAAGCCATAGTTTTCCTGTCGCTCCCGATAATATTCAGCAATTTCCTGCAGGGATTGTACAACGTCATAGACATGTTCTGGGTCGGCAAGCTCGGCGCCGCTGCCGTGGCCGCGGTTTCGCTCAGCTTCCCGCCCATGTTCCTCATGATAACGCTCGGCATGGGCGTATCCGTAGCCGGAACCATACTTGTGTCCCAGTACAAGGGGCGCAAAGACCATGAGAAGTCGGATTTCATAGCTTCCCAGACGGTTTCGAGCGTTATCTTGTTGTCCATCGTCCTTGCGGCACTCGGTTATGCCTTTTCGCCTGTGCTCCTGGAATTGATGTCGCTTGAAGACTCCGTGTTTACCATGGCATCAGATTATCTTAGCATAACATTCGCAGGCCTTCCGTTTGTGTTCTTCTATTTTGTCTTCCAGTCCCTGCTTCGCGCAACCGGAAACGTCACGACCCCGCTTTATGTTGTCGTAGTTTCCATATTCCTGAATCTTGTGCTTGATCCGTTATTCATATTTGGTTATGGCCCTGTACCGGCAATGGGCGTGGCAGGCGCGGCCATAGCCACGGTGATTTCGCAGGCAATAGGAGCGCTGATAGGTCTCGCAATCCTTCTTCGAGGAAAGAGTGGAATCCATCTTAAGCCCCCTTATATGGTGCCTCACGTTGAAACCTTGGTTAAACTAATCAGGCTCGGCGCACCCGCTTCGATTGAACTCGGTTCAATTTCCCTCAGCTTCATGATCATGCTTTTCCTGGTAACGCCTTTTGGCACGGACATAACTGCTGCTTATGGCATAGGAACACGCATACTTTCCATGATAATCATACCCGCAGTCGGGTTAGGGATGGCTACATCGACCCTTGTCGGCCAGAACATGGGCGCAGGCAAGCCCGAGCGCGCAGAACATGCGGCAAAAATCGGCATGCTGTCCGGATTTTCCACCCTGACGGTTATCGGCATCGTAATGCTTGCATTTTCAGCTCCCATAGCCGCGCTCTTTATTGAAGATCAAAGCGTCGTTTCCATGACAGTGCATTTTCTGAATGCAATGGCGCTGAGTTTCGGCTTCATTGCCGTCCTGGAAGTGATTACCGGCGCATTCAAGGGTTCAGGCCACACGTTCTGGTCCATGGTGCTTACCCTGACTGTTTTATGGGTAATGCGATTCCCGCTGGCTTACATCCTTGCTTATCATACGTCACTATCGTTTGAAGGCATCTGGTGGGCGTTTCCCGTCTCAACGGTCACCGGCGCATTGATAGCGGTCGTGTGGTTCTTCCGCGGCACGTGGAAGCACAAGCGCCTGATAGAAGAGCATGCATAAGCGAATTAAAACTTTTCCGTATTATACTCGGCATGGCAGAATCATTCGTGCTGCCCCGCGACCCGAAGAGCTATGCGTGCTGGGCAAGCGTGGAAAGCGACGGCGGCGCATGCAGGCTCACTGTTTTTACCAGCACGGATACGGTCTTGCATAGCGTGTCCGGCAGCTACGGCCCGGGCAGAAGATATCTTGTGGCCGACAATGGCAGGGTTATTTACGATCTGGAAGGGAGGAGGCTATTGTGTGCAGGCACTTACGGCAATGCCGCAGAGGCGCTTCACTATGAGCAGGACGCTGCCGGCAATAATCAGATTGCGGGCATCAAATTGTGGAATTTGCCGTATACGCACGCCGTAATCGGCCCCGTGGAAGCGCTGGAGATTCTTGAAGAAGCCAAAAGAATGCGCGAGGCGCCTGTTGCCATATTAGACGTTCTTGAAAACATGGCGACTGAAACAACAAGGCATCCGCGCGAACTGCTGGAATTGCTGGGGCGATATGAACTGCCGTTTCCCGGCATAGAGGCGGGGGATACGGACCCAAGAACCGACGCGGAATTTGCCGCTTTTTTCAAAGCGCAAAAATGAAACATTTTCACGGATTCTTCGCAACAATAACGCCCGCGAACAGCGCGGATATGATGATAATTACCGCGAAAAAACCGGCTGGCCGGGGCGGGCAATCCCGTTCTACGGCAATCGGGGCTTCAAGTATCGTGCCGTTCCGCCGGATCTTTACGCTTCCTTCCGCGTCCATAGACGGCCTGAACGGCACGGCGCCGTTGCCGGCGCAATACGCGCCCTTTGCATAGAAGAAGGAGCTTTTCCATTCTTCGTCCAAAATTACGCCGGGCGCATCGATTTTCACGTCCCAGCATCCGGTTTCGTTTCCTGTTATTATGACCACGAATTCGCTGCACGTTCCGCGGGCCTCGGCGACGAACGCGAACGGCGCGGATATCACAAGAAGAAAAACAAGGGGGCGCACGGCATCACCACGAATACTGCTTCATCCTGAGCTTGAACAGCCCCTCTACAAAATCCGTTCCGGCATAGCCTGCAAGAAGCGCAAAGCGCGGATCCTCGGCGATGAACACGCCAGCAAGCAACCCCATGCCGCCGGAAGAGAGCAGAGTAAGAAAAATGTAGCCGTCCCAGAGCGCCCGTTTCTTTGACGGCGCCGCGGTCATGTATTTTGTTATTCCGACAAGGCCGCGTATCACGCCGCCGAGGAACCCGGCAAGGAATACCTCCATGTCTGCATATACGCAGAAACAAATTAAAGCTTATAAGATATATTTTATAAAAAATATAAGGGAAAATATAAAAATTAAATCCTCAGAGCATCAGCTTCTCATGCTTCAGCCCAAGAGAGTCGGCCGCTTCCTTGCACGTGAGCTTCCCCGCATGCGTGTTTATGCCTTTGAGCAGCGCAGGGTCGCTTTTCGCAGCGCCGAGCGCGCCGAGCTTCGCTATCTTCAGCAGGTACGGCAGGGTGTTGCTTGTCAGCGCAAGCGTTGATGTATACGGCACCGCCCCAGGCATGTTGGTCACGCAGTAATGTATGACGCCTTCCTCGACGTATACGGGATTGGCGTGGCTCGTCGGCCTTGATGTCTCCACGCATCCTCCCTGATCTATTGCCACGTCCACTATCACCGAGCCCGGCTTCATTTTCCTTATCATGCCGCGCGCGACAAGCTTCGGGGCCCTTAACCCCGTGATAAGCACGCCGCCCACGAGCAGATCCGCTTTCTCAACGGCTTTCCCTATGTTATACGAATTGGAATATAACGTGCGTATCCTTCCGCCAAAAGTGTCGTCAATGTATCGCAATTGCGCTGCGTTTCTTCCGATTATCGTCACCCGTGCGCCCGTGCCCATGGCGATTTTTGCGGCGTTGATGCCGACTATTCCCGTGCCGAGAACGACGACCTTGCCGGGCAATACGCCCGGCACGCCCGAAAGAAGGCGGCCCGATCCGCCGTGCGTTTTCTCAAGGTAATGCATCCCCACCTGGACAGCCATCCTGCCGGCGACCTCGCTCATGGGCGCAAGCAGCGGCAGGGTGCCGTCAGCAAGCTCCACGGTTTCGTAAGCAACTGAGGTCACTTTTCTTTCAAGCAACGCTTTCGTCACTTCCGGCTCTGCCGCCAGATGCAAGTATGTATACAGCGTCTGGCCTTCGCGCATCATGGGAAATTCCGTTTTCTGCGGTTCCTTGACTTTCACCACGACTTCGCTTTTGTCCCAGACTTCCCCTGCGCTTCCGGCTATTTTTGCGCCTTGCTCCTCGTATTCGCCGTCCGGAAAGCCGGAATTGGCGCCTGCACCGCGCTCAACGAGCACGGTATGCCCTTCCTTGGCAAGGGCGTTCACGCCTATTGGCGTAAGCCCTACGCGGTTCTCGCCTAGCTTTATTTCCTTAACGGTTCCTACGATCACCGAACCACCTCTATGCATCTTTATCCGGGGCGCTTAAGAGGCTTGCCGATGGAAAATTTCATAAGCGCGCTTTTTTATTTCCGGAATCCTATACATATTGTCAAAATCATGGAAATCACTGTCGTGGCGTTCGGCGGGAACGCGATAAGCGACCCCCGGAAAGCCGAAAGCGCCGCAGAGCAGGTAAGGAAGATAGAGTCCGCAATATTGCGGCTCAAAGGCATCCCGCGAATTGCGATAACCCACGGCAACGGCCCGGAAGTCGGCAACCTGCTTCTTCAGCAGGGCACCGGCAGGATGCTGCCCCTTGACGCGCTCGTGGCGATGACGCAGGGCCAGCTGGGTTACTGGATATCGCAGGCCGTGGAGAACATGCTGAAGAGAAAGGCCGTTTCCGTCGTGACGAGAGTTCTTGTTTCGCCGTCCGACCCCGGTTTCTCAAGGCCCACCAAGCCGGTAGGCCCGTTTTACCGCAGGAAAATTTTCAGGGACATGGCAAGGACAAAGGGCGGCTGGAGAAGGGTCGTGCCTTCCCCGATGCCGCTGCGCATACTGGACATCGGCGCCGTCAGGGCGGTTGCAAATGAAGGGATTGTGCCGGTGGCCTGCGGCGGCGGGGGCGTTCCCGTTGTCAGGAAGGGCGGGAAATATGCCGGAATAGAGGCGGTGATAGACAAGGATTATGCATCCTCGCTTCTTGCCTCGGAAATGGGATCCAAATCGCTTGTTTTTATAACGAACGTAGATTGCGTTTTCCTGAACTACGGCGCGCCCGGCGAAGCGCCTGTAAGGGCCATCGGGCCGATGATGCAGAAGAATATCTCAGGGGCGGGCATTTCGGGGAAGGCTCCATGAAGCCCAAGGTGCAGGCGGCGCTTGATTTCATGCGCAAAGGCGGCGAGAAAGCCGTCATAACTTCCATCGGGAATCTGGGCGCGGCCCTGAAAGGCAGGGCAGGGACGCTGATAACGGGGTGAGATGAAATGCGTGCAGGAAGGGATTTGCTGTCCGCGGAGGATTTGTCCGCGCAGGAGCTGATGAAGCTGTTTTCTCTGGCAGACCGGCTGAAGGGCAAAAGAACGGACGCGCTGAAAAGCAAAAACATAGTGATGATATTCCAGAAGCCGTCAACGCGAACGAAAGTTTCGTTTGAAGTGGCGATAAGCCATCTTGGAGGCAACGCGATAAGCCTCAACTGGAACGAATTGCAGCTGGGCCGCGGGGAAACCGTGGAGGACACGGCGAAGGTTCTGGAGAGATATGCCGACGCGATAATTGCGCGGGTCTTTTCGCACGGCGACCTTGAAAAAATGGCCGCAGCCGCCTCGATACCGGTGATAAACGCCCTGTCCGACATGGAGCATCCCTGCCAGGCGGTCGCGGACCTCTACACGATCCGGCAGAGAAAGAAAAAATTCAGCGGCCTGAGGATAGCGTTTCTTGGGGACTGCAAAAACAACACGTTCCGTTCCCTAGCACTCGCTGCAGGGAAACTCTCCATGAACGCCGTATTCTCCTGTCCCGCCGATTACCGCCCGGACATGGCAGGGGCGGAAATAGAGGAGAACCCGATGAATGCGGTAAAGGACGCAGACGTTATATATACGGACACCTTCGTGAGCATGGGCGACGAAGCCGAGAAGGACAGGCACCTCGCGGATCTCGCCCCGTACAGGCTGACTTCCGCGATCGTGCGCAGCGCAAAAAAAGGCGCGATCGTCATGCATCCCCTTCCCGCGCACAGGGGAGTCGAGATAGATTCCGAAGCCATGGACGGGAAGAATTCGGCTGTATTCGACCAAGCCGAGAACCGGCTGCATACCGAGAAGGCGATACTCAAATTCCTGCTTGGCTGAAGCGCCTTTCACTTTCACGGCGCGCGGCGATTCTTTAAATGCTCTTTTTCCAAGCGATTCTATGCACTGGGATTCGGACGGCAACGTTTGGATAAAGATCTCGGATATACACACCCAGGCATACTGCGAATATCAGCTCAAATTTTCATGGCAGGGAATAAACCCGAAGAGCGAAGCGATGCTTGCAGGCACGATACGCCACGCCGAATTGCAAACCGAGCACGCAGAGCGCATGAAGGACGCCCCCAAGATGAGCGTCGAGGAAGCGTTGCGCCTTGGCGTCAGAGGATCGGGCCGCGAACTGCGGATAAAATCGGGCGAACATTTCATCTACGGCAAGATAGACGAGATACAGTTCGCGGAAAACGCCATATTCATCATAGACGACAAGCCTTCAGGGAAAGTTTATCCTTCGTCGATGAACCAGGCGCGCGCATATGCGCTCGCTTTTGCGTCTGAATACCCGCCTGCAAAGCCCGTCTTTTCCGCCGTGCGCGACCGCAACACGGGCGAGGCTTTGTGGATGGAAGAATTCACGGACGAAGTGAAATCGAATATAATTGAAATCGTTGAAAGGGTCAGAAAACTCGCGCGGAAAGAAATAGACTTCATCCCCACTACGAAGCCGTTCAAGTGCAGGCCCTGCAGGTTCAATTCTATCTGCGACAGGCGGGCGACTGAATAAGGTGATTAGCCTGCAAATTCTGTTTCAAGCGGGTCTTTTATTGAAAATCTCAAGTAGCGCGTATATTGCAGTAGTTCATGAGCCTTCACGTCTGGGTATTCAAACATTGCCAGAGATCTTTCAATTCGCTTTGCGTCTTCCGTGATTCTGCTAACAGGAAGCCCGAAATATCTTGCTATCCGCGCATCGGGATATTGCAGCCGACGCATGGCGTGGAGCCTGCCAAGATATTCGTGCTGCTCATACAATTGCTCTTTTGTATATATGGAAGTTCCGTCAAGGCGGAACTGAAAAACCGTCTGGCCGGGTCGGGCATATACTTCAATTATAATTGATAGGCGGATACTTAAATTCCTTGTTACAAATAATTATTCATGGACAAACAGACAGCAAGAAAATTATGCGAAGCCGCGATACAAGGCGCCAAGAATGCGTTCACAGGAACTAATAAGCCGGATGATTTCAGGTGCGGCGCCGCAGTCCTGACGTCGAACGGAAATATCTATTCTTCAGGCCAGTACTTTTCCGACACGCATTCGCTGACGCTGCATGCCGAGCAGGCTGCGCTGGTTCATGCCGCCGCGCACGGCGAATATGGCATCCTTGCCATTACCGTCACGGGCAATGATAATACAGGCAACGGCAAAAATATTTACCCGTGCCACATGTGCAAGCAACTGCTGTGGGAAACGCATTTGCGCTCGAAACATGAAATGGAAATAATCTTATGCGATTTTTCAGGGAAAGCGATTGAAAAGCTCAAGATTTCAAAAATAATGAGCCACGCATGGCCCGCGAAGGATTAGTCACTTCCTGCCCGCCGGCTTTTCCTTGCTTTCCGGATTGGCCTGGGCTTCTTTTTTGCCGCGGCGCTTAAGCTTCGCTATGATTTCCTTTGCTGCGGTCACCGATATCTGTTGTTGCTTGATAATAGCCTTGGCAACGCGCTCTATCAGCCGGCCCTTGGCCCCTGCCATCACAGCTATGTTCTTTGCATGGAGCTTCATGTGGCCTTTCTGTATGCCTTCCGCGATCATGGCGCGCAGCGCGGCAAAGTTCTGGGCAAGGCCGACGGCAGCTATTACCTCGGCAAGCTCCTGCGCGGTCTTGACATTGAGTATCTTGAGCGAAATCTGCGCTATCGGATGCGTTTTTGTTGCGCCACCGACAAGCCCCACTGCTATCGGCACTTCTATCGTTCCTATGAGGTCGCCGTTCTTTGCCTTTTCATATTTCGTGAGGGGCTTGAAGCCTTTCAATGCAGAGTATGCATGGGCCCCTGCCTCAAGGGCACGGAAATCGTTGCCCGTGGCAAGCGCCACGGAATCCATGCCGTTCATTATGCCCTTGTTGTGCGTGGTGCACCTGTACTTGTCGGCCTCGGCAAAAGCGTAGGCGTCAAGTATCCCTTCAATAACGTCTTCACCCAGCACGTCCTTGGGCCACGTCGCTTTGGCGCGCGCCACGCGGCCCGTGGAAAGGTTGGATATGATCCTGAGGCGCGATTCCGTCCCCGTCATGTCAAGGATGTGCGGGGTTATCGTTTCCAGCATCGTATTAACGGCATTCGCGCCCATGGCGTCCCTGACGTCCACGTGCAGCTTCACTATAAGCATCCTGCCGCGCCTCGTTCCTATCACGTCGGCCGTGAGATCCTTTGCGCCCCCGCCGAGCCTTAGCATTATTGAATCATTGCCGTTGGCCATGGCTATTATTTCCTGCCGGGCGCGGAGTATCTTTTCCCGGGCCCTGTATAGCGTACCGGCTTTGTCGGAGACAAGCTGCAGCTGCCCTATCATGACGGGCGGGTCGGCGCTGGACACGAAGCCGCCGCCTTTCCTTGCGAGCTTGGCCGCATAGGAGGCCGCTGCAATGACGGATGGCTCCTCTATAGCCATGGGAATGAGATAATCCTTTCCATTGATGAGGAAGTTCGTCGCCAGCCCCATGGGAAGCTGTGTGGTGCCTATGACGTTCTCGACCATCATGTCGGCCTTCTTTATGTCAAGCGCGCCGCTCTTCCTGAGCAGGGCTGCCTCTGCAGCGGACAGTCCCGCGTGCTTTTTTAGAAGCCGGATTCGTTCCTTGACTGAAAGGGCGTAGAAGCCAGAGATATCGGATCCCATTGCAATCACTTCTGGATTGGGATATTTAAGCCTTGGTAAGGCCGGAAAACTATAAAAATCAGATATCTTCGATGGTTATGCCTTTCTCTTCTGCAAATTTCTTGCCTACATGGCCGGCATTGGCTGCAACATCGTCAAGGCGTAGGAACGTCCAGCCTCTGCGGTTCAACTTCCATGCGATATAGGCGTGTGCGGGGGCAACCTCCTGCCAGTTCTTCAGTTCCTCAAGCTGTTCAGGCGGGACCGTGAACGCCTCTTCGCGCGACTTGCATTCAAGGACTATCAGCTTCCCGTCTTTGGCGGCTATGACGTCAGGCGATGCCAGGCCTATGCTTCCTGAGTGGGGGGCGCGTATGACCATGAATCCCCTTCTGGAAAGCTCGTGGACTATCTCCCGTTCCGCCCTGTAGCCTTTGGCGTAATTGCGCATACCCTACTTATTTATAGCGGGCTAAATAAGATTATCTATGGAACGGGTCGTGGAGGACCTGCACGCGTGGGAAAAGGACTTCCGGGCTGCTGACATATACGGTTCTACCGCAAATTTCACGGAATTCGTGTTCTCGCTCGGCAGCGCCGAGGAAGAGGAAAACATCTACCAGACCGACGGGCCGGAAAAAAGCACGATTGCAAGGATAACGGTCACGGAAAGGCTTGACAGGAACGCGTCCTTGCGGCTTCATTTTGCTGCCGAAGGGGTTTCAAGGATAATGCAGCCGCCCACGGTGAAAATCCGCCTTGATGCCAAGCTGGAGCTGGAGTTTTCGGATTCGACCGGCCCGGCGTATGAAAGTTATGTGGCGTTCTACCTGTCACATATGCGCCCCCGCGTCAAGGACATAGCAGAACATTCAGTTGACGCGGCGATGGCCAAGCTTCAGGAATTCCTGAAGCAGGAGTTCACTTTGAAAGAGATTTAATGCTTTGCTTCTGATTATAGTTATAACCCGCCAGCCCTCAGCCTCTAGACGTCGCTTCGGCGAAGGATGAAATGAGGTGTTACTGGCGGGTTGATTCTCACACGGGTTTTTTCAACAAAAGCCCGTCAATACCGCAATAGCTTCGGTGTCGGCGCATTCAGCCGCAAAAGGCGGGAGAAGCACTTGTTCAACAAACCTCATCCGCATCTGTTCATAGGTACGAGCCCGTTAAATGCGCCCGCGGAGCCCATAACAGAGGAACAGGAAAATGCCTCCCGGCCACATACCAGTCTCCGTACGCAGAAAATTCCATTGCTTCGCCGTAATCTGGCAATCTTCCGGGAGATACGGTGGTCACGTCGTTCCCGTGCCATATGCTCAAGTAAGGCATGCCGCCTTCTATGCCGTACCGGTAAACAGGTCTGCCAGCCCCTTTCGCTGGGGTTTCAGGCGACCGTATTTTCCCGCCATCATCGGCAAATAATTCAACATCGCCTACGGTTGCCTGGGTTTCATGCAACCATATTTCCCCGTCATACTTGTCTATAAGTTGGGCGCTATGGTTTGAAATTATGAGATATTCCCCGCGGGGCGTGGCTGTCAGTATTTCAGGTAAAGACTCCTCAGGATATGTGACTTGCACGTCCCCCGGTTTCGGTTCTTCAGGAAAATTGACGGCGGCACGAAAATCCTTCATATCCAGAGCGGCAGGAAACCTGATTGAAAAATAATCATCAATTTTGTCCGCCCTTATCAACAGCGGCCCATACGGGGTGTTAAGCATGGCCCTTGTTATTTCATGCTTTTCCTGCGGGCACCCGGACGTCATGCCCAGTATTGCTCCATTCTGCATTGCCACGCGGATCTCCATATCATAGAATGGGGACGTCTGGCGCTCAGGCCTGATGTGCAGCACGTCCGCTCCCCTTCCGGTGCTCCACGCGATGCCGTATTTACCACCCTCACTTTTCAAAAACGTGCGCAGGCCGTAATCCGGGCCCGTTATTTCAGGAATTTGCATGTATTTTTACCTTCAACAAGCCATTTAACTTCGTTGGCGGGAAGCCCCCCCTTACGTAAGCTATGGGATGAATCGCCGCAGTTAGTAGTTAGCAATGATAAGTGTAAATATTTATGAAAGGTAATCAAACATGATGCACGCATACAAGTTTAGGCTCTACCCGACAAAAGAGAACGAAGAAAAGTTACTCTTGACGCTTAACAAATGTCGGTATGTCTATAATTTCTTGCTCGATGAGTTGAATCGACAAAAAGTCATTGATAAAGCACAGCTTCAGGAAATGATTGTTGATCTGAAGAGAGTAGAACCTGACTTGCAAGATGTCCATTCAAAGGCTTTGCAATATGAAAATTATCGGCTCTTTTCAAATCTGCGAAGCTTATCACAAACCAAAAAACACGGTAGGAAAGTTGGAAGCTTGCGATTCAAAGGTAAGAATTGGTTCAAGACCTTTAGTTATAATCAAAGCGGGTTCGCCATAATCGAAAATAACACAAGGTTCGACAAGTTATGGCTTTCCAAGATTGGCGAGATACCGATGATTGTTCACAGGAAAATCGAAGGCAAAATAAAGCAAGTCACAATCAAAAGGGCTTCGTCAGGAAAATGGTTTGCTTCGGTAATCACGGAAACAGAAAACGAAGTCCCACAATCTACAAATACGAAAGCAATAGGCATAGATTTGGGAATAAAGAATTTCGTCTTTGATTCGGATGGCAACAGCCTTTCAAATCAAAAGTTCTTGGAAAAGTCATCCAAAAAATTAGGCAAGGAACAACGAAAGTTTTCTCGAAAAGCGAAGGGTTCACAAAACAGGAATAAGCAAAGAATAATTGTAGCAAGAATCCATGAAAAGATAGTCAATCAACGGGAGGATTTTCAACACAAGCTTTCTCGATACTATGTCAACAACTACGGCTTGATAGCGATAGAAGATTTGCAAGTCAAAAATATGATAAGAAATCGATGTTTGTCTAAATCAATTTCAGATGCGGCGTGGTCGAAGTTCGACCAGATGCTCGAATACAAGGCTGAAAGTGCTGGTGTTCGAGTGGTGAAGGTAGAACCCAACAACACAACGCAAATATGTTCAAATTGCGGAATAAATGTCCAAAAAAAGTTAGGAGACCGAATTCACGAATGCCAATGTGGTCTAATAATTGATAGGGACTACAACTCCGCAAAGAACATACTAAATAAAGCTCTACTGTCGGAACGGCAGGAATCTACGCCTGTGGAGATTGAGCCTCTAATCCTTTCGGAGCAAGTTCGATCAAAGAAGCAGGAAGCCCTATCCGTAAGGGTAGGGCAGTTCACACGCTGACAAATCATCTACGGTAAATGATAGTTAATTGCATCGTCAAAAAAGGATCCGCCTTCCGCGTTGAAAAAGGCGCCGTCTGGACGATATGCGTCACAGAGCCCGCAGAAAACAACCGCGCCAACAGGCAGATTATCAAAGAGCTTTCCCGCGAATACCCTTCAGTTCGCATATTGCGCGGGGCTTCATCGCGGAAGAAAACGCTGGAACTGCTGCCCTGAAGGGTTTTAAATCCATTGCCCCTGATACAATATTCAGGATATGGCGGTTATGCCTATCTTGGCAGACAGGTAACATGTATAATCATAATTCACGGCTTGTAATGGAATTACATAGCCAATCAAGTGATGCCTAGTTCTGCCGCTTAAAAAAGAGGTGGTGTATATGGCCAAATTGGCCCAGAATTTCGCGAAGTATCTCATTCACGCAAAGATGCAGGCAAAAGGCCTTGTCGAAAGGCCCGACGTCATAGGGGCCGTCTTCGGCCAGACCGAAGGGCTCCTGGGCAGCGACCTTGATCTGCGCGAGCTTCAGCGCACCGGCAGGATAGGGCGTATTGAAGTCGACGTCAAGAGCAACAAAGGCCGGGCGTTTGCCGACATAATCATACCTTCCAGCCTGGACGCTGCAGAAACAAGCCTTATAGCGGCATCTCTGGAAACGATTGAAAAAGTGGGCCCTTGCGACGCTACTATCGAGGTCAGCAACGTCGAGGACGTGCGAAGCCAGAAGAGGAAATACGTCATAGACAGGGCAAAAGCAATACTTGCTGCCATGATGGAAGCAGGAGTGCCCGATTCCCAGACGCTCTCGGAAACCATAAAGGAGTCGGTGCGCACTGCAGAGATCACGACGTACAAGGGGCTGAGCTGCGGGCCGGACATCATGAGCTCCGACGAGATAATAATCGTTGAAGGCCGCGCCGATGTCATCAACCTGCTTAAAAACGGAATAAGGAACGTCGTCGCAAGCGAAGGGTCGAAAGTTCCTGATGCGCTGATCGAGCTCACGAAGGAAAAGATAACCACCGCATTCCTTGACGGCGACAGGGGCGGCGAGCTTGACCTGAAGAAGCTTATGACCATAGCCGAGATCGAATACGTTGCCCGCGCCGAGGAAGGCAAGGAAGTGGAAGAGCTCACCAAGAAGCAGATCTTCAAGGCGCTGCGCGAGAAGGTGCCTGTTGACCAGGCCCGCGCGGAAGCCAAGCGCGAAAGCCTAAGCCGCGGCAGCTCTGAAAGGGTCAATGCGCCCGCGCAGGATTCCGAAGAACTGGAGGAAGCGCAGGAATCTTCCGCGGACAAGGAAGCCTTCAGGCCGCTTCTTGAGGAGCTTACCGGCACAAGGGCAGCCTATCTTGTCGACAGGAATATGCAGGTCATGACCAAGGTTCCGCTAAGCGAGCTGTCCAACGCCCTGGACGAATACCAGCGCGCATACGGAATAATTTTTGACGGAAAAGTGAACCAGTCCCTTGTTGACATGGCCATACAGAGAAAGATAGCGGTAATAGTAGGGACGGGCTACAAGGAGCGGGTGACCAAGGGCAATATCACGGTCTTCACAGAGGAAGATTTCGTCTAGTCATCCAGCAGCACAGGCCTTCCGCCCTCGGCAGACCTCTTCTTCACGTAAACCAGGTCGCCGCATTTTTCGCATTTTGCCTCAAGGAACCTGCCCAGTTCCAGGCTGGCAACCATAGCCCTACCGCAGCACGACGGCAATTCTTGCATTTTTTCTCAACCTCCTTTTGATGAAAAAACAACATGAAGTTAAAGTTAATATATGCGACCACACGCGGTCATCTGGAAAACAGAATCATCCCGGCATTTATCGCTGAATGGATGCCAGGTTCAGGAAAAACATCGCATAGGCTGGCCATTCCGTCTTAGATGCGGCAGCTATGCTTTTCATAATGATATAGCGGGACGCATATATTTAAATCATTCTTGGGATTAGATTCCCACAGGGACCATGGCAACGCATCACGTTTTTAGGAGTTACGACGTCAGGGGCATATTCAACAGGGACCTGACCGCCGACGATGCGGAAAAAATCGGATACGTCCTTGCGCGGCATGCGGCAAAGAACATAATAGTCGGCATGGACATGCGCTCATCCAGTTCAATTATGAAAGAAAGGCTTTCTTTAGGCATAATGCGCGCGGGCTTTGACGTCGAGGACGTCGGCCTTGTGCCCATGGGCGTTGCGATGTTCCATGCATGGAAGAAGGGCCTTCCTCTTGCATACGTTACGGCATCGCATCTGCCCAAGGAATGGGCCGGGGTCAAATTTTTCCATGAAACGGGGCTTGGATTTTCCGAAAAGGAGAATTACTCAATACGCGACGAGTTCTTTTCGCTGAAGTTGGTGGAAAACGGCAGCGGAAAAACAGAAAAGAAGAATTCCGATGACGCGATAAACGCTTACGTGTCTTATCTTGTTGGAAAATTGAAGGCCGCAAAGCCGATGCGCGTTGCGTTGGACTGCGGGAACGGCATGGCGTCCGTCGCGGCCAAGACGCTCTTTGAAAAAGCCGGCTTTGCCGCGGACGCGATTTACAGCGACCTTCGCGAAACGCCGCAGAGAAATTCCGAGCCTAACGCCGACCCGCTTACCGAACTGCGCCGTGCCGGCGCTGACGTGGGAATCGCCTATGACGGCGATGCTGACCGCATGATACTTGTCGACGAGAAAGGGAACGTGCTTACGGCAGAGCAGTCTTCGTATCTCATTTTATCCCAGCTTGCTGCGGAGCACAAGGGCGACGTGGTCGCAAACATCGAATGCTCCTTGTCAATGGACGAAGTCGCGGCGGCCTTTCATAAAAAGGTCCATCGCCAGCCTGTAGGCCATACATTCCTCGTTGAGAATGCAAATGAAAGAAAAGCCTGCCTTGGCGCCGAGAGCGCAGGCCACTACGTCATCCCGCCCCTCCTGCCCTTTGACGATGCCTTGGCGGTGAGCCTCTACGCCGCTGTCGCGCTTTCGCGCAGCAATGCGCCCCTTTCCGAAATAGTCAAGGCGGTGCATCGCTACCCTTCCGGCCGCGTGAATTTTGACTGCGCCGACGACAGAAAATTCGCAATTGTTGAGCGGCTCAAGAACGAGTTTTCCGGCTACAACATAAGCACCATGGACGGCCTGCGCATTGACTTTGGCGGCGCCTGGGTTCTCATTCGCGCATCGAACACGTCCCCGATGATCCGCCTCACGGTCGAGGCGAAGGACGAGGCGGCGTTTGAAAGGCTCAAAAACGACTTCATAGAAGTTGTCAAGAACGCCATTTCTAACGGTTAAGACTTTTCCCGTATGAATCAATGGATGGGCCATTTTCTCTCCTACCTTCAGGAAAAGGCAAGCGGGCTTGGGCTGGGCGTAGACGCCGAGTTTGTGGAGACGGTGCTTGAGCGCAGGTTCAGGAATTTTCCTTGCGGAGTCCGTTCATATGACGTATGTTCGCTGCACGCGCAAGCCTCGGAGGCGGCGCGCCGAGGCGACATATCTGAGATATGCGGGCTGTATCGCGATCTTTCGTGGCTCACTCTATATATGGCAGGCCGGGCCAAAAATATTAAAGCGAGGGAAAATTATGAAAAGATTTGCCAAGGCAGCGCAATGATAGGGTTGAACGCGGAAAAGACGCTTGACGGTCCGGGAAATCACAAGACATTGGCCGGCCAGCTGGCACCCGCAAACGTGGGCGCATACGTGTCACTCCTTGAAAGCCTTGATTCCAAGAGGCTGAGGGAACTGGCGCTTCTTTACCGTACTGATACATCTTTGCCGGTTTTGGATACGTTTTCATGGCATTCCTTGTCCGTGGAAACGTCGATAGCCGATTCCCGCAGAGTCACGCCCGCAGACATGGAATCCGTCAGGAAGTTCTATGCAATGCAAGACGGCGACATAGATGCGGTTTAATTCTTTTCTATAAAGTGCAAGTATGGGATATTTCAAGTCGTATATTGAGGTCGTGGCCGCGTCGCTCGGGCTTGAGCGCCTGGACGCGGACATTGCCGAGGCCGTTGTAGAAGGCGGGCTTCTTTACAACCGGCATGGAAACCACGAGAAGATTATAGCAGTGGCGCCGTTAGCGGCTGAACAGCTTCGCCACAGCGGCTATGAAGGGTGCCTCGGCGCATTGAACATCTGCCGGACGGCGGCGCTGCTGGCGCTTTATGATTCTGCGCTGTCAGGCAGCCCGGAAGCGAGGAAGAACGCATTGCATGGAGCCGTCCGCGCTCTGGAAAAGGAGAGGGAAATATGCCCGGCAGTTCAGCCGGAATTGCGCGGCGACTGTTACGCCGACACGATTTTAGAGGGTCTGGATTCCTATACACGGCTGTTGGAGAACTTGGACAGGCGGCGCCTGGAAGAGCTCCGCCATCATTATTTCATGGACACGACCGAGCCTCCTGCAAGCAAACATATATGGGGGAGCCATTTGAATCAACCGGCGGTTTTGTTTGATGCGGGGGGAAGAACCGTCAATATCGGCAGCCTTGGCGAAGCCCTGTCGTGGCCTGAATTATGATTGAGTGATATGAATGTTTTTGGGAAGCGCATGAGCATCCGCAATATTGCCGAGGCGTTCGTTTACGGCGCAATAGGCGACTATGAGCCCCAGCCCCGCATGCCGGAAAGCCAGCGGGCGGTTCTCTACAACCATGAAATTATGAGAAAAGCACTCACGACTGCGGCAATTGCCTTTCCATTCGCCTATCGCTTTATTCCGGGGATAAGAGAGCTTCCTGAAATGCCCGTATACATCTTTTCGGCCGCAACTTACGGATTTTTCAGGGCAGCGGGAACCGAATGCATATGCGGCGCAAACAAGATGAGAAAACGCGACAGAAAGAAAACCTGTCATGAAGACAAGGACTGAAATTCAGAAGGCTATAAAATAAAGATTAAATAGGTTTACGTTTTAGTAATAAAGTTAAAATATGGTCAAAATCGATCTGAAGGGATTCTTGAGGCGCGATAAAAGTAGCGCGCCCCGTGGAGATGCGGCATACGAAGCGGCAACATCAGATGCCGTGCATGGTCCTGCCCTGTCCGACGGGTATCTTTATGTCCGTGGCACTGTTGTGCAGGTAGTTCCCGAACCGGAAACAGGAATAACTCTTAACCTTAACGAGAAGGCTTACATGGGCCTTGGCAATGGCGTAACAATGCTTAGCAGATCAGATCCTATACGCCCCGCAGTGACCGTACTGGGGGTATATAGGAATGGTGAGGGATTCAGGGTCAGTGAACATGCATATGCATTGGAAAACGGCGTTTATCAAAGAGTCGGAAGCAGTTATGGCGGCGCCAAGTTATTCGACCGTGGATTTAATACTTTCGATTCCATGAAAGGCTGGGTGCATGAAGGCAGAATACACCCTGAAGCCAAAGCGTATTTTAAAAAGGAGGCCGCGGCCGCAATCAAGAGGGAGAAAGGACGCGGGCAAAATATGCAGGAATTGACGAGTCCATGGAAATATGCTTCGCTCATTGATGCAATAGCCGAGCTTCCCGAAGATGCAAGCCTTCCTGCGCCTCCGCGGAAATAATCGCATTAAAATTAAGGGGAATTGCCCGGAATTTCACTGTCCGCGCGCTCTACGGTCAGGTGTTGTTTGAGGTAGGCGTTTTCTATGACATGGACGTTGCCGAGTTCATCGGTAAATTTGCGGTCACCTATGAGCGCAATGCTGCACTGGCCATCCTCGCATATTATCGGGGTTTGGCAGGAAACATCGAAGCTGACCGCGTAGCTACTTCCAGCATCTACCATGCCCTCAGTGCCGTTGGCGGTGCAGCCCGATATTATGGAATTTGCCAGCCTCTCGCTAAGAGGAATTTTTGAGCATACGTGCTCTATTTCCGTGCCGTCACCTGTGTCATTATCTCCCATAACCTTCGGGATCGAGATTTCGCGGAATTCTTCTTCACCCTGCCCGCATTCCCTCAAATCGAGCATGGCGATCTCTTTGTCTATTAGCATGACATTTGATATCTCAAATGCTATAGGTACGTTCTGATTGTTTATGATCATGGCCTGAAGCGTCGTTTCTCCGTTAGCAGCAACCCGGTCTTCTTTAATTTGCACGAGATCCGACGATGCATTGCCGTAAATGTCCCCGAATGACATGTCGTATTTATGAATAAATCCCCCGTCTTTCTGATATTTCGTGAAATCCTCGGAAACGTTTATGCTATCCCACAGCCCGATTCTTTCAAATCCTGAGTCCTCAAAGGCGAATGCGTATTTCATACCCACCGTTAGATTCAGCGGAAAGGGCTCGGTTGCCACTTCTATTACTGAACTATTCGTTTCATAATCCACGAAATCCGTGCGGATTGTAAAAATCGTGTCGATGCCGCTGTTTTCCTGCCCAATAAGCTCGCCATAGACATTCATTGCCGCCGGCGGCGTACTCAACTTAGGGGGCTCGGTTTCAACGCCTGTTTGCACGCATCCTGCGACAAGTGCCGCCAAGAGCATAGTGACAATTATAATTCTCATGCTATGCATTTGCCCTCTTATTATTAAAACCACTCTTTATGCAGGGCTTTCACCCTTTCATTTTCGCTATCAAGAGAATAAAGCTGCACCTTCCTATAACTCTTGTAGGCTTGACTACGCCCTGCCTGACAAGGCTTGGCAGGACACGATAAAGAGCAGGCCTTGAAACTTCACAGTTATCCGCTATATCGGTTTTGCTATAGTCTATTCCCCGGCCTTCGA
>JAGVVY010000002.1 GCA_018304585.1 Candidatus Aenigmatarchaeota archaeon
CAACGCACCTCCTGTATAGTAGGGCACTTGCCCCATGAATATAATTTAGGCAACGCTTAAAAATCCACTGCTTGAGCACTTAAAAAACCGCGGGAATAGAGGAAATATGATAATAGCTTTCGACGGGCTGTCGCTCGCAGGGAGCCTGCTTTGGTGGTCATGCTTGAGTTACGGGATTCGGAAAGGATAAACAGGACAATCGCCCATCAGACGGGCTGATTTGGCTGTATTTTCCCGTACTTTTTGCATGGATTTAAGTTTTGCTAATTATAGTTCTCCAAGGAAACAAACAAGGCATTACTTCCTTGGGAGACTATATGTGAACCCGGTAAATCATGCCCGGAACCTTTACAGGGTTTAACATAAGTACCAGGCAAGGGCCGGTAGCTCAGTCGGTAGAGCATCAAAGCGATGTGCACGTCTTATACGACGGCTGGGTATTATGCCATCTAGGCAAACTGAAGGTCGGGAGTTCGATTCTCCCCCGGCCCATTTTCACGCATTTCCGTGTTTTTTTGAAAGCGCGTCCCTGACTGCACTTGGCAGGTATCGGATAACGCCTTTTGAGTAATCCGCGATGTGCAGCATGCCGGCATCCTTGATAGTTTGCGGACTATCCCCGTCTTTGACCGCAAACTTGCGCTTGCTTTTTTCGTAATTTTCTGTTCCGGGATAACTTTCAAATCTAATGTCGGCGAGAACCGTTTCATTGATGTCTATGACAGGGAAATCCATGCAGATATCCGTCCCCGTTGCGTGTAATTTGGCGGCGCATGATCCGTGGTCCGGGATTATTTGCGGTAGATACCCCGGGATTCAAGATAATTTTTGACATCAATAACGGAGTATATTTCAAAATTATACCGTTTTATGCGGTTGCAAAAAAATTATATATGATTTTCTTTTTGCAACCAGCTTTGCACGAAAAGTAGCCAATGAACACAAGATGTTGCGATTTTAGAAAGTCAAAATACAACCGGTTGACCGATTTTGGACTTTAGGTGCAAAGCCTTTGCAACCGCAACTTATATATATGGAGCATGGTCATAGCATTATTATAAAAAATGACAGGTGAAAAATGATGGCAGCTAAGAAAAAGAAAGCAGCTAAGAAGACTGCAAAGAAAAGTACATCGAAGAAAAAAAGAAGATGAATAAAATATTTTTCTCTTTATTTTCTTGATTCTCAAAAGTGCAAACTATAAAAATATTTTCTTGATTCTCAAAAGTGCAAACTATAAAAAGCAAGCAGCGTTCTCAAGCTCCGTTCCAAAGCCCGGCGGGCTTAGCCGTGGTAATTCGTGGGCTCGCTCTTGAACTTGAGGTCTGCCCATCCGGCGGAAAGCTTTTTGCACACGTGCTTCAGCTCCTTCTTCATGTCGTCGTTCCAGAACTGCCATGTCTCGCGTATCCACTGGGCAACATCTTCTTCTTCGGGGTCCATTAAAAGCATATTATTTTTCCATTTGAGCACCTGAAGCCTTTTGTACAGGCCGAAGAGCCTTTCCTTGTCTTCCTTCGTTATCATGTGCTGCTCGTAGAATCCGGACAGGGAATCGGCGTCCCCGATTATGGGCTCTATTATTCTTTCGGTGAAGGAAAACACGCGGTTGGAGATTTCCGTCCGTATCTGCTCAAATATTTCCCCCTCTTCCTCTATTTCAAAATTGAAAGTCTCTTTCAATTCGGTCAGATGCGGCAGGCTGAACTTGGTTTGGAATTTTTTATACTTCTCCAGAACGTCGGGTTGCATCGTATAATAAATCCGGCAAACTATATAAATTATAGTTAACGAAAATAGAGAGGATGTTACAGCTTGGCTAACTGTATGTGGTCGGATTTTGTAATATCTTGTATTAAAATTAGTGTTGCAGGGGCGTGGAATGCATGAAGGCAGTGATAAAGATAGGCGGATCGGTTGCAATAAACGGAATGGGAATTGATTCCCACTACTTCTCCCGTTTCCTTCCAGTTCTAAAGGCGGTCGAGAAGGGCAACAACGTCTCGTTGTGCATAGGCGGAGGACGCATAGTGAGGAATTACTTCGCATCCGCGCGTTCCCTCGGCATGGCGGAACGGGAGATGGAGCTTGTAGGCATAGACATGATCAGGGCGCACGTCCGTTTCCTCGCGTTCCTCACGGGAAAGGCGCCGGTCTTTTCGCGAGAAGAAATAAAATCCAGGAACATGGTCATAGGGGGCCTTGAGCCGGGCAAAAGCACCGACCACA
This sequence comes from Candidatus Aenigmatarchaeota archaeon, assembly GCA_018304585.1. GTDB lineage: Archaea > Aenigmatarchaeota > Aenigmatarchaeia > GW2011-AR5 > GW2011-AR5 > JACQID01. Next base: position 2,230 of record JAGVVY010000002.1, read on the forward strand.
GCGCCGCGCTTCTCGCTTCAATGATAAAGGCGGACGTGCTTGTGAAGATGACGAACGTCGCAGGGATATACGACAAGGATCCTGCAAAGCACGAAGGCGCGAAGATGATAAAATCCATGACGTTTTCGCAATTGAAAAGCTATGCAAAATCCGGCACGCCCGGGAATTACGGCATACTCGATGCCGCGGCCATAGGGATAATAGCAAGGGAAAAAATAACCACCGTCATAATGGACGGAAGAGCGCCGGAAAACCTTGGGAAAGCGCTGGAATTGCAAACGGGAACCGTTGTCAGAGAAACATTACAAGGAAAATGATGAAGAGGGATAGTCCGAGTATTGTTCCAAGGGCGTCTTCTATTGTGAGTTTCATAACATAGGTATGGTTTGGCCAGTTTATAAAACTTTCCCATTCCTTATTTCGGAAGATGGCGCCATGTTTGCCTGTTCGCGGCATTATATGGCTAAATACTTATGTCCAGTCCTATAGTATACTCAAAGGCATTAATTTTCCTGCAAATAATGCCTTTGTATGTCCCGAAGGCACTATACATGGTTATTCGTGCCCTTCGGCATAATCGCAAGGGCTCGTGGTCTAGCGGCTATTTTCCCCGTTCGGGAAAAACGCAAATGACGCAACCTTCACATGGTTGAGGCCGGCGGTTCAAATCCGCCCGGGCCCATTGGGGATGGAATGAAAGCTACGGCAAAGGCTAATGCGAACATAGCCCTGGTCAAATACTGGGGCAAGCGCGACGAGGCGTTAATATTGCCGCATAACTCATCCATATCTATGACGTGCGACGCCATGGAGACGGTCACTACGGTGGAATTCTCGGAGAATTATGACACAGACACCGCAATCATAAACGACGAGGAACTCCATTCAGACCAAAAGCGCGTCTACGATCACATAAGCCTGATCAGAAAGATGGCAGGAATAAAGGAAAAAGCGAAGATAGTTTCCGAGAGCAACTTTCCCGTCGCCGCGGGCCTGGCATCTTCCGCCTCCGGCTTCGCGGCCCTTACCGTCGCCGCAGCTGCTGCGGCAGGCCTGAAGCTGTCAGAAAAGGAACTGTCCATCGTCGCGCGCCAGGGTTCCGGTTCCGCATGCCGCTCGATATTCGGAGGCTTTGTCGAATGGAAGAAAGGAACGAAGTCTTCCGACTCCTATGCCGAACAGATAGCAGGCAAGGATCATTGGAAGGATTTCAGGATGATAGCTACCATAGTCAAGGAAGCGAGGAAGGCGGTTTCGTCCCGCTCCGGCATGTCGCAGACGGTCAAAACGTCCCCTTATTACGGCGGCTGGCTGTCTTCAATAGAAGAGGACCTCAAAGGCATGAGGGAGGCGATACGCTCAAAGAATTTTACGGCCGCAGGCAGCCTCGCCGAATACAACGCCCTGAAGATGCATTGCACCATGATGACATCGAAGCCCCCTATAATATATTGGACGCCTGCGACCGTGGAAATAATGAACGCAGTAAGGGAATGGCGGCAGGACCTGGAATCGTATTTCACGATGGATGCAGGTCCTAACGTCAAGGTCATGTGCCTGAAGAAGGACGAGAAAGAGCTCCGCCAGAGGCTTTCGGAACTGGACGGAGTGGTGAAAACCATAAGCTGCGCTCCGGGCGACGGTTCGTCGGTCAGTAAAAATCATTTGTTTGATTGATATGATATTGCATGATACGGCGTGCGTGGTAGTGAAAAGCCGGGGGAAAATCCTCCTTGTGAAGCGCAACTTCCGGCCCGAGAAGGGATACTGGGCGGTGCCCGGAGGCCACGTTGAACCGGGCGAAACGTTCAGGCAGGCCGCGCAGCGCGAGGCAGTTGAAGAAGTAGGCGGCGTGACGATAGAAGGCAGACAGCTCATGTCTTTCATTCATGACGCAGACATAGGCCACAGGCACAGGGCGCACATCTTCATGGGGAAAGTCACGGGCAAGGTCGTTGCAGGAAGCGATGCTGCAGAGGCACGATGGTTCTCCTTGAACCGGATGAAGAGAATGGACATAACGCATTATACAAAAACCATCCTGAACAGGGTGCGCGGGGGGAAAGCATGAAAGTTTCCGCCCCCGGCAAGATAATAATAATCGGCGAGCATGCCGTTGTCTACGGCAAGCCCGCGATAATAGCCGCGGTCAACAGGCGCTGCAGGGTAAGCGCGGAAAAATCCGGGGGCGTGACGGTTCGTTCTCCGATAATGAAGGATGCCATGCGTTTCACGGTTGCCGAGGCGAAGAGATTGTCGGAAAAGGCCGATGCGCTGTGGAAAGAATGCGCGGAGGCCAGGGACTTCACGCCGTTGTTCGCTGCCACGAAGAAGGGCGGCAATGCGCTCAAAGCAGGCATTGGCAAAATATTCCGTGAATTCCGGATAGGCGAAGGGGCAGACATAAGCATAACTTCGGAGATACCTGTCGGATATGGCATGGGATCTTCGGCCGCGCTTGCGGTGTCTTTGACAAAGGCGCTTGCGATTCTTTACAATAAGAACGCTTCGCTTGAGGAAATAAACGCGATCGCCTACAAGCTGGAGCAGTATGCGCACGGCACGCCTTCCGGCGGGGACAATACGGCGTCCTGCTTCGGGGGCATCATGCGATATATCAAGGAGCCCAAGTCCATGGAACAGCTGGACCTCGGCAAGCTTGAGAACTTTATCCTTGTTTATTGCGCGCCGCCCGCGAAAACCACAGGCGAGCTCGTGCAGGGCGTGCGCAATCTTGGCGCCGCGTTCAGGACGGATAGAATGGATGCATTAGGGCTATTGGCAGAACGCATGCTTGCCGCTTTGCGCAAGAGGGATCATGCCGAAATAAAAAGCACAATCAGCGAGACGCAGAAAAATCTTCAGGAACTTGGCGTTTCTACGCCTGAAATAGACAAACTCTGCCGTGCAGTGAAGAAAGCAGGCGGGGCGGCAAAGCTCTGCGGAGCCGGCGGAGGCGGAGTCGTGATGTGCTATCACGAAGATGGCGCCATGCTTGAGAGTGTTGTGCGCGCCGCAGGTTACGAGCCGCAGCACGTCCAGCTTGGCGCGGAAGGCGTCAGGACGGAATCATAGCAATTTCTCAGCCTGCGCCACTACGTGCCTTGTTTTGTCGATTGCGTCCGCGTTGACCGATATACTGGTGGTTCCCCACTGCACAAGCTTCTTCGCAAGGTCGGGATAATAGCTTGGAGCCTGGCCGCATATTGAGCATGTGATGCCTTTTTTCGCGCAGGCTTTTACAACCCTTTCAATGCACCAGAGCACGGCAGGATCAAGTTCGTTGAACCATCTTTCAGCCAGCATTGCCGAATCCCTGTCCACCCCCAGCGTAAGCTGCGTAAGGTCGTTGCTGCCTATCGAGACCCCGTCTATCCCTTCGCGTATAAAATCTTCGATCAATATGGCGGTCGACGGAACTTCCACCATTATCCAGAGCCTGAACTTCGGGCAGTCGTAGAGCCCTGAAGCCCTTATTATGCTCTTTATCTCCCTGAGTTCCCACGCGCTTCTGATGAAAGGAATCATCAGGCAGACGTTGTCAAGGCCTTCTTCGTATGCCTTCTTTATCGCGGCAAGCTCAAGCCTGAACTCCTGCGGTTCTACTATATACCGGGAAGCCCCCCTCCAGCCTATCATAGGATTGTTCTCCACGGGTTCCCTTTCCCCGCCCTCAAGATTGCCGTATTCGTTGGTCTTGAAGTCAAGCGAACGGTAGACCACGGGGCGCGGATGGAAAGCCCTGGCCACGCGCGCCACGCCTTCATATATCTTTTCAACGAACTCGTTTTCCCTGCCTTCGGCTATGAGGAAGCCGGGATGCTTTCCCAGGTTGGCTGCGATGAACTCGGCTCTCATCAGGCCTATGCCGTCGCACGCGAGCTTTGAGTACTTTTCCGCGGCTTCGGGCTGGCCAAGATTGACGTATATTTTCGTCCTGGTAGGAGTGAAGTCGTATTTCTCCCCGCGCTTTTCTATCTTCACCGCCCCGGCGTAGACCCGCCCTGTATAGGCGTCGAGCGTAGCGGTTTGGTTTTCTTTCAGCGCGAGCGTCGCAGTGCCGGCTCCGACAATGCACGGTATGCCAAGCTCTCTGGACACTATAGCAGCGTGGGACGTCATTCCGCCCTCGTCCGTCACTATTCCCGCGGCTATCTTCATCGCAGGCACAAAATCCGGCGACGTCATCTTCGCGACCAGTATGTCTCCGGGACTTATCCTGCCCATTTCCTTTGCGCTTGCAAGTATCCTGACCGTGCCGGTTGCCGCGCCCGGAGACGCAGGAAGCCCTTTGACCGCGTATTCGGTTTCTTCGGATACGGAACTTGCGCCTCCAGAACGGACCGCGGTGACGGGCCTTGCCTGCAAAAGGAAAATCGTGCCGTTCTCCATGGCCCATTCAAAGTCCTGCGGCCGGCCGTAATGCGATTCCAGCGTCAGCGCCATGCGCGCCAGCTCTTCCACGGATTTTTGCGGGAGGCAGAGAATGTCCTGCCTGCGCCCTTCTATCGCCGTTTCCTGAAGGCCGCCTGCGCTGTTCAAGGTTTTCATTCTTGTTTTGTTTCCGCTTCGCGTATCTATGATGTTCAGGGTTTTCTTGTCGATTATGTAAGTGTCAGGCGTCACCTCTCCCGAGACAACGGAATCTCCCTGGCCCCATGCGGCTTCGATAACTATCCGATCCGTCTCGCCTGTCACCGGATTTACGGTAAACCCGACGCCTGCCTGCGAGGAATCAAGCTGCTTCTGCACGACTACCGACATAAGCACGTCGCGGTCGCTTATGCCTTTTGCCTTTCTGTAAGAAATCGCCCGGGCAGTAAACGCGGATGCCATGCATTTTTTGACGGCATCAAGCACATTTCTTTCTCCGCTGACGTTCAGCAGCGTGAGCTGCTGCCCCGCAAAGCTGGCGTCTTCAAGGTCCTCTGCAGTGGCAGAGCTTCTTACAGCAACAGGCAAATCGCGCCTCCCGTATTTTTCAGAAAGATCGCGATAGAATTCCGTTATTTCCTTTTCAATATGTTCAGGCATCTGCAATTCTTCTATTTGCCTGCGCACGGACGCCGATGCTTCTTCGGCCCGTGATATGTCGCCGCCCTCTTCAAGGATGGAAAAGTAGTCCATGCCGTTTAGAAAATGCCTGTAGGCTTCGGTCGTGACGGCAAATCCGCGGGGCACGGGCATTCCGGCCCTGATGATTTCGCCAAGGTTGGCGGCCTTGCCGCCAACGGAAAGAATGTCGTTTTTGGAAATCTCGTCCAAGCCCTTTACAAATTTCACGATACCACCCCCGCATTAAGGCGCAAGCAATTTTACGCCAGAATATTATATGCCCGACCGTTTAAATAGTTTCATACTTCTTCATACTTTTTCATCTGTTTCTATCTTAAAATATGCTGATGCAAAAGGCTACACATGACGCATGTCTCGGCGCCCGGCAAGTTAATGATGGCGGGCGAATGGTCGGTTCTTGAGCCCGGCAACCCCTGCATAGTTGCGGCAGTGGACAGGCGCGTTCACGCCGAAGTCCGAAAGAGCGCCGCGCTTACCGTGGAGTTGAAAGATTTCGGCATAAGGGCTTCGGGCTCCTTTGACGCCGGCAAAATCGCATGGGACTCGGACGACCCGAAACTTGCGTTTGCGAAATCAGCCGTCGAAACAGTGATAAAATACGCCGGAAGGCAGGAGCCTTTCCGGCTGATAACTTACGGTTCCGCCGACATGGAGGTGAAGGGGACAAAGCTCGGCTTCGGTTCGTCGTCTGCGGCGACCGTTGCTATGGTGGCTGCCATGTTGGGTTATTTTTCCGAGAAAGAAAAATTCGAGACTACGGTCTTCCGGCTTTCCGCCATAGCTAGTTATAACGCGCAGGGCAAGATGGGATCCTGCTTTGATATAGCGGCTGCAGTATACGGCGGGGTCATAACTTACGAACGGTTCGATCCCAGATGGCTCGAGGCAGAATTGCGCTCTTCGCAAATGCGTGACGTGGTGATAAAGAAATGGCCAGGGCTCAAAATCAAGCGTTTGGGCATCCCAAAAAATTTAAGGCTGCTCGTAGGTTACTCAGGCAATGCGGCTTCCACGGCTGAAATGATCCGGCGGATGAAAGAGTTCAAGCAGGGCGACCCTGAAAACTACGTAAGAATCATGGGCGAGATATCAATAACGGTCCAGGACATGGTAAAGGTGTGGGAAGCTTCCGACGAGGCCGCCATAGTCTCGCTTGCCAACATGAACGAGAGCCTGCTGCGCGAACTCACAGGCCTTTCCGGCATAGGCATAGAAACAAAGGAGCTTATGCGCCTTTCCGGCCTGGCCGAGGACGAAGGCGCCGGAGGCAAGCTTTCCGGCGCAGGCGGCGGCGACTGCGCAATAGCCGTCTGTTTCTCCGACGAAACGGCCCAACGGGTCAGGAAGGCATGGGAATCGAACGGTTTTCAGATAATGGATGTTGGCATAGACAACGAAGGGATACGCGAAGAATAAGTTTTTATCATTTCACCCCAATGGGTTTGAATGGAAAACGATGCCCTCATTCTTGTGGATGACAATGACAACGAGATCGGGAACGACAGCAAAACAAATTGCCATTACCGCGAACCGAAGCTTCATCGGGCATTTTCGGTTTTTATCTTCAATTCCAAAGGCGACATGCTCATAACCCGGCGAAGCGGGTCGAAAAAGACATGGCCGCTTCACTGGAGCAATGCGTGCTGCAGCCATCCGAGGAAGGGCGAAATCACGGACGCCGCTGCAGTGCGCAGGACAAAGGAAGAGCTGGGCATAAGCTGCAGCCTGAAGTTTCTTTTCAAGTTCCAGTACGCCGCAAGATATAACGAGGAATGGGGCGAGAAAGAGCTCGACTGGGTTTATCTTGGCAGGCATGAAGGCCCGATCAACCCTGACCCCGGGGAGATATCCGGATGGAAATTCGTTTCAGTGCAGGAACTGAAGAACGACATGGAGAAAAGCCCCGGCAATTACACGCCGTGGTTCAAGCTTTGCGCCGAAAAAGTCATTGGGCGCATGGGAGGCATCTGAATGCAGGAAGATGTATTCTTCGGCAACGGCCGGGGCGAAAAAATGGCCGGCGTCGTCCATTATCCGAAGGAAACTTCCAAAGCCGTAATATTATGCCACGGCTTCAGAAGCTCGAAAGAAAACAAAGCCGCATGGGCCGAAAGGCTTTCCGATAATTTCGCAGTCCTGCGTTTTGATTTCAGCGGCCACGGCGAAAGCGGCGGCGACCTGAAGGACGTGACCCTGACGCGCCTCCTTGCCGACATGAATGCCGCAATAGATTTCATGATTGCCCGGGGCAAAGGGCATAGGTCTTGCCGGCCACAGCCTGGGAGGGTCGGTTTCGATCCTTGCTTCGCAGCGGGCGAAGGCAATATGCTCATTGGCGGGCGCAACGGACTTCGGCATGCGCAGCCTGAACAGGTTCGGACTGCTGCGCTTCGACCAGGACGCAAAAAATCATGATTTTTACAAGGCGCTGAAAAAAAGCGGGACGCCCGCGCTTTTCGTGCACGGCGACCGCGACGAAGTCGTTCCGTTATGGCATTCGGAAAAAGGCATGGAAGCCGCTGCGCCGGGCAGCAGGCTGGAAATAATAAGGGGAATGGAGCATTCTTACGGCGAGCATTATGACAAGATAATTTCGCTGAGCGAATCGTGGTTCAAAGAACGTTTAGGCTGAAGCGGCGCGCCTTGTGATTATCTTTTTCATCGTGGTCACTTCGCCCGCCAGCTTGTTCATGGTTTCCTTGCTTATTTCTATCTTCAGTTCCTTGAGGGCAGCCTTGTTGGCTGTAAAATCAGGACCAAACTTTTCGCCGTGCTTCTCCATGAGAAGGTGCGCGGCCCTCTTTATGTCAGTAGTCTTTATGCTGCCCATGTAGTCACCTTCATAGATTTTTCGCAAAGGGTTAAATAGCTTGTGAAAGCGTAAATATCATGAAAAAAGCGCTTTTATCCCGCGCGCCTGCGGGGATTTTCATATTTGACGAGGCCCAAACGCTCCTGGAAGCCCGCTTTTTCTCCAAAAATCCGGCTGAAGCGGCAGAAGAATACGAAAAGCCTGCAGGCGTCGCAGGCTATGAAACAAGGCAGGACGACGCCCCTGTAAGGGTGCTTGCCCGAAGAATATCGCTGGAGAAGGGCCGTTTTTCTTCGGATCGCGAGTATACGGAATTTATATCGGGCTTCGCTGCCGCGCTTTCTCTGAAAAAACTGGAAGGCTCCGTGGGGAAAGACAAGCTGCTTCAGCAGGGCATGAACGCCCTGCTTGAGCTGGAAGACATGGAAAGCATGCTGGGTACGCGATTGAAAGAATGGTTCACGCTTCATTATCCCGAAGAGCGTTCTCAGGGGAAAGAGCTTGGCAGGAAGGTCGCCGAGCACGGCAGGCGGGAAAATTTCCCGGGCTTTGTCGGGTCCACGGGAGTTGCAATGGACGCTATTGACGAGGCCGCGGCAAGGAAATACGCATCGCTCTTTCTTGCAACTTGCGATTCGAGAAGGGATACAGAAGCTTATATCAGAAGCCTCGCCGAAAAAGTGATGCCAACCACTTCCACTATAGTGAACCCCATGCTGGCGGCGCGGTTGCTCGCGCACGCAGGCTCGCTGGAGAAGCTTTCGAGAATGGCGGCATCCAGCATCCAGCTGCTCGGCGCGGAAAAGGCGTTGTTCCGCCATATAAAGAACCATGGCAAGTCGCCAAAGTACGGCATAATATTCATGGATCCGAGGATACAGTCCGCCCCGCCGGAGGCAAGGGGGAAAGTCGCGCGCGCCATAGCTTCCAAGATAATGGTGGCCGTCAAGATAGACTTCTTTTCTCACAGAAAAGACGAGACTCTGGCAAAGCAGCTGGAAAAGGAGTTGGGAGCATGAAAGCGGCGTTCTTTGACATGGACGGCGTTCTGAGCCGCGGGCATTACATGTTCAAGATATGGAGATATTTCTACGGCCAGGGCTATATGTCGCGGGAGAACCTCAAATCATTGCTTTCTGTCGTTAATTCATATATACTAAGAAAGATAGATTACCGCGAGTTCACGAAGAAAACCATAGAGATAGCGGCATTATGCGTTGCCGGCTGCGAAAGGGATCTGATAAAAAATTCGATAGACGATTTTCTGGAAAAGAAAGGCCTGTCGCTGTTCCCGTACAGCGTAGACCTTGTCAGGCTCTTCAAGAACAACGGGTACAGGACCATAATCATATCCGGTTCCACGGCAGAGCTTCTCGAGGCATACAATAGGCGCATAGGCGCCGATGAAATACACGGCACGGTCTTTGAAACCAGGGACGGCATATTCACCGGCAAAGTTGACCTGAACATGTCGCTGAAAGAATCGAAGCAGAGCGTCATGGATTCTCTCAAAGGCATGGACATGGAGAAATCTTTCGGCTTTGGCGACACGGATCAGGACGTAGCCATGCTCGAAAAAGTCGGGCATCCCGTGGCCCTTAATCCGACAAAGCCGCTCAAGAAGATCGCTGCTGTCCGCGACTGGACGATACTTACAAAGAAGGACGACGTCGTGACGCGGGTCGCGCAGATGATGGAGGGACATGCATGAACGAAATATTTCCGGGGGTCTTCCGCGACGGGAAGAAACTGTACACAGTGAACGCCGCTCCGGGCAGGAAAGTTTACGGGGAAAAGCTGGTGAAAAAAGAGGTCGAATACAGGGAATGGGCGCCCGAGAGAAGCAAGCTCGGCGCTGCAATAGCGAACCGCATGAAAGTCATGCCAATAGGCATTCAGAGCTCAGTTTTATATCTTGGCGCGTCCACGGGCACGACGGTTTCGCACGTCAGCGACATAGCGCGCAACGGCATCGTTTATGCCCTTGAATTCGCCGAGCGGGTGTTCAGGCCGCTGCTTGATTTGCAGAAAGTGAGGAAGAACATAGCGCCGCTGCTCGCGGACGCGCGCAAGCCCGAGACTTACGGGTGGGTCGAGCTGTGCGACGTAGTTTTCGCGGACGTGGCCCAGCCGGACGAAACGGAAATAGCGATACGAAATGCGAAGACGTTCCTCAAGAAAGGCGGTTACATCATGGTTTCAATCAAGTCCCAGAGCATAGACGTGACGAAGAACCCGAAGGATGTATATCGGGAAGAGGCGGCGAAGCTTGAAAAAGCGGGGTTCTCAGTCGTGGAAACCGTCAACCTCGAGCCCTACGAAGACAAGCACGCGCTTATTGTAGCGAAGTATTTATGATTTGAAACGCATAATCAACTATGCGGCGCAAAGTAATAATCATGGGCGCAGCGGGCCGTGACTTTCACAATTTCAACGTATTCTTCCGCAATAACCGCGGATATGACGTTGTCGCTTTCACTGCGGCGCAGATTCCCGGAATCGCAGGAAGAAAATATCCGCCGTTGCTTGCCGGCCGCCTTTATCCTCGCGGCATACCCATATTCCCGGAAGAGAGGCTTGCGGATCTGATCAGGCGGTTCCGTGCAGACGAAGTCGTCTTCGCCTATTCGGACGTTTCGCACGAAGAGGTCATGCACAAGGCGTCGCTTGCGATTGCAGGCGGCGCGGACTTCGTTCTTCTCGGGCCGAACTCCACGATGCTGCGTTCTGCAAAGCCGGTGATCAGCATCTGCGCCGTGCGCACGGGCTCCGGGAAAAGCCAGACGACGAGAGCCGTAGCCAAAATCCTGCGTTCCCAAGGCAGGCGCGTTGCCGTGATGCGCCATCCCATGCCTTATGGCGACCTCGCGAAGCAGGCAATGCAGAGATTCTCGTCGTATGACGACCTGAAACGCGGGAATGCGACCATAGAGGAGAGGGAGGAATACGAGCCGCACATAGAAGCCGGGACGGTCGTTTATGCGGGCGTTGACTATGAAAAGATACTCCGCGCAGCCGAGAAAGAAGCCGATATAATTATATGGGACGGCGGCAACAACGATTTCTCCTTCATACGCCCGGACTTCGGCATAGTGATGGCGGATCCTCATCGGGCCGGCCACGAAATGCAGTATCATCCGGGCGAGGCAAACCTGCGCATGGCTGACGTGATTATAATAAACAAGGTTGATTCTGCAAGGAAAGAAGACGTCGCGGCAGTGGAACGGAACGCAAAAGCCGTGAACCCGAAGGCGAAGATAATACTCGCGAAGTCCGGCGTTACCATAGGCGATCCTTCTTCAGTGAACGGAAAAACCGTGCTCGTCGTGGGTGACGGCCCCACGCTTACGCACGGCGGCATGGCGTTCGGCGCAGGCAGCATAGCGGCGAAGAAATACGGCTGCCGCATCATTGACGGAAGAAAATACGCAAAAGGCTCGCTGAAAGAAGTATATGCAAAATATCCAAGCTTAACAGAACTTCCTGCGATGGGCTACGGCAAAAAGCAGACTGCAGAACTTCAGGCAACGATAAACGCCGTGCCTTGCGACGCCGTGTTGGACGCGTCGCCGGCCGACCTTTCGCGGCTCATGAAGATAAACAAGCCGGTCGTGCGCGTGAGATACGAGCTTGCAGGCGACGCGGTGCAAAAGCTGAAGGCCGCCCTCAGAAAAGCCGGGTTTTGATCACTTCTTCATCGCTGCGACGAGCCGCTCCTTGAACTGCGCCCAGTCCTTCTCGGCCACGGTCGCACCCGCGGCTGCAGGATGGCCGCCGGCAGCAGCCTTCAGTCCGATGGCGGCTTTCTTCATGACTGCTGCCACGTCAAACTTCTTCCCCTGATTCCTCGCCGAGGCGTGGACCTTGCCCGTGGATGTCTGGTATATTACAAGCATCTTGTCCATGAACTTCTCGCTGAACCGCGTGGATACAGGGGAACACAGGTTGTAGCGGGTCTTGAGGTTGTAAAGCATGAGGTTGCCGTGCGTTTCCGCATTCTTGTCAAAGTCCTGCTCTATGGAAATCATCTCGTTCTCTATCGTCTTGTAAGACTCTATCATTTTCTCGCTGCCCGGGGTCTCCTTGAAGCTTTCAAATGCCTCGGCTTTCTCGAATATCGCGACCATCTCTTCGCAGGAAAGGGCGTTTGTCGCCCTCGTCGAGGCTATCATGTCGGCTATTCTGCCGAGGAAAGACTCGTAAAGGGGCTTCTTGCCCGTGACGTCCGGATAGGCTTTCCTTACCTCGTCAACCACATCGGCGCTGTAATCAAGATTGTAGTCGCCTATCATGCCGACTGCCGCGATCCACAGGTGCTTCTTCATGTCATTGATCTCGGAGGTCATCTTGTAGGCTATGTAAGTGGTGGACTGGTATATGTCCTTGCCGTCGAACCTTGGGTTATAATGCACTACTCCGGAGTTATTCAGGTCGCTATGGATGCTGTGGTGGTCGACTATCAGTATTTCCGAGATTCCTGCCAGCTTCTTTATTACGGTTTCCTGCTGGTCCATGGCCAGATCCAGGAATATCAGCTTGGTCGGTATAGTTGTCTGTATTTTTCTGATCAGGTTTTTCTCCGTCGGCATGGGCTGGGATATGATGTACGGCTTGACGCCTTTTTCTTTCAGCACCACGTCAATGAGTGCGCAGGACGATATGCCGTCCGCGTCATTGTTGAATATGACGACGACGCTGTCGGTCTTTTTAACGTCCTTCAGGAATTTCACGGCGTTTGAAAAGTAACGGGCCATGGATTTAACTGAAAATGAAGGCTTTTAAATCGGACAACACTGTCACTACGAAGTGGCGAAGCTCTAAACTTTAAATACGTAACGAAAAGCTTCACAGATGCTTCATCCGAACCGAGAGAGTATTGTAAGAGATATAGCTCTTATAATCGGGTCCGGAAGGCCTGATTGGTGGCAGGAAAATCGCGGCCGCCAAAGAACAGCGCGTAATTCCCGTTAAACCTTCTTCGCTGAAAATAGAATCTTCTTCCCCTCGAATTCCAGTTCTTCCCCTTCCTTTGCGTCGTACGAGACGGACTTGGCCCCGACCTGTTTTTTTAGCTGCCCCTCAAACGCCTTGAGGGCGGGCTCGGACACGGAAAGAATTATATAGTCTTCGACCTTCATGCCCGCATTCTTGCGCATCTGCTGTATCTTTCTTACGGCCTCGCGGTAAAGCGCCTCGGCCTTCAGCTCTTCGGTGAGGTTGACGTCAAGGCTTACGAAGCCCGCTCCAAGCGGCTTCTTCGGCCCGCCGGCAGGCTTGTGCGAAACGGCCTTCACGTTGCACATGCTTTCTATGACGGGATGCAGGTCTTTTGATAATTCTATATTCTCCAGCGTTATCCCGGCCAGCGGCCATCTGAGCTTGACTTTATGCTCTTGCCGTATGAAGCTCGCGGTTTCGACTATGCCTTTCACGGTTTCCATGTCGCGTTCAAGCTTTTCGTCTATCAGTTCTTCATCTGCATTGGGCATGTCTTCGTGATGGACGGATTCCTTCGTGGAGCCAAGGGGCTTCAGCACGTCCTGATAGACTTTCTCCGCCATGAACGGGCATAGCGGCGCCAAAAGCACGGCGCTCTTTTGTGCAACTTCATATAGCGCGTAAAATGCCTCTTTCTTGTCGGCGCCTTCGTACGCGGGCCACGTCCTTTCGCGGACCAGCTTTATATACCATCTTGAAAAGTCGTTAAGCAGGAAATCGTACAGGGCCTGCGCAGCCTCGTGGCCTTCGTATGCCGAGAACGCGCGGTTGTATTCCCTGATTACGGTATTGAGGCGCGATATTATCCAGCGGTCTTCCGCTCTTTTCAGCGCCGCAGGCTTGGCCTCCGGCGCGTAAGTCTTGAGGAAGTTAAACGTGTTCTCTATGACCACGAAGGACTTGGCTATCTCGTCAACATCAAGCCACTTGAAGTAGAAGTCGTCCCAGGGCGCGGAGCAGAGAAGATAGTAGCGCAGAACGTCCCTGCCGTGCTTCTTGACGACGTCAAACGGATCAACAACATTTCCCCTGCTCTTGGACATCTTTATCCCGTGCGCATCAAGCACGAACCCGTGAAAAAGTATGTTCCTGAACGGCCGCTCGTTGAACGTTATGACAGAGGTAATAAGCTGCGAGTTCCACCAGCCGCGTATCTGGTCAGGCCCTTCCGTCTGGAAATCGCACGGCCACCACCTCTTGAATTCGCCCTTGCTCAGGGACGCCCATGCCGCGAGGCCGGAATCGAACCAGACATCCAGAACGTCAGGTATCCTGTGCATGGCTTTTCCGCACTTGCACGGAAGAAGTATTTCATCCACGTAAGGCCTGTGCAGGTCGTTTATTGCCGAAGGCAATTCGTCGGCCGAGCCTATAACCCTTATTTCGCCGCATTCGCACATCCATATCGGCAGGGGTATGCCCCAATAACGCTGGCGCGAAATCGGCCAGTCGCCAAGGCTCTCCAGCCAGTTCGCAAAGCGCTTCTTGGCCCATGCCGGCTGCCAGTTGACCTGCTCGTTCTCCTTCATCAGCTTGTCGCGTATCTCCGTGACGCGGAAGAACCACTGCTTCACCGCCATTTCAAGAAGCGGCGACGAGCAGCGCCAGCATTTCGGGTAATCATGCGTGTAATTCTCCTCCGCCAGCAGCGCGCCTTTCTTCATGAGGTCCTCTATTATTATCTTGTTTGCTTTCTTCACGAACAATCCCTTGTAGTCGCCTGCCTCTTCATTGTAAGTTCCGTCCATGTTGACGGGCGATATTATCGGAAGCCCGGCTTCCTTGCCTACCTTGTAGTCCTCTTCTCCGTGGCCTGGCGCGGTATGGACGAGGCCTGTGCCGTCTTCCATAGTGACGTAATGCGCGGATAATATGACCCTGCCCTGTATTTTCTGCTGGGCTCTGACCTTGTCTTTGAGCGGATGCTCGTACTGCAGGTCTTCGAGTTTCTTTCCCTTGAACGTTTCGAGTATTTTCCAGCCCTTGATATTGGCCTTTTCCATGGTCTTCTCTACGAGGGGCTTCGCTATTATGAGCGTCTCAGTGCCTGCGCGAACGCGCGCGTATTCCTCGTCGGGATGGACCATGATGCCTGCATTGGCCGGCAGGGTCCACGGCGTCGTGGTCCAGATGACCATGTATTCGTCTTTGCCCCTGACCTTCAATTTCACGTATACCGAAGGGTCTGTCGCCTTCATGTATTCTATTTCATTATAGGCAACTGCCGTCTGGCAGTGCGGGCAGACGTGAACAGGATAGAATCCCTGATAAAGCAGGCCCTTTTCAAAGCCCGTTTTGAACGTGGCCCAGCCACCTTCTATGTATTCCTTGTCCAGCGTAAGATAAGGCCTGGAAAAGTCCATCCATACGCCAAGGTCAAGGAACTGCGAATTCATTATCCCGATGTACTTCGTCGCGAATTCGCGGCACTTCTTTATGAACGCCTCAACGCCGAGCTTCTCTATGTCAGGTTTTGATGCAAGCCCCAGCTCCTTCTCTACCTTGTTTTCTATCGGCATTCCATGCGTGTCGTAGCCTGGCTGGTCGCGGACATTGAAGCCGCGCATCCGAAAGTAGCGTATGTAAGCGTCCTTAAGGACCTTGTTCCATGCCGTGCCCATGTGTATCGCGCCTGTGGCATAGGGAGGCCCGTCAAGAAAATAGAATTTCTTGCCTTTGCTTCGCAAAGCCTTGGCCTTCTGATAGCTAGCGTTCTTGTTCCAGAACTCCTGTATTTCCTGTTCTTTCTGCGGGTTCATCTCTGTCACTATTAGCTTATATGAAAAATTTAAAAGCGGAGTTCACGCCTAAACCATTGATTTCTGGAATCTTCTCATATAGTTGTATAATCCCGGATCCTGATCAAGCTGGCTTCTGAGAACATATGCTGCCTTAGAAGGGCCTATATTTACACAAGCGATAAGTTCCGGGAGCTCAACGCCCTCCCGAGTCAGAATATATGTTCTTCCGCCTGCGTTCCATCCGGCATAAGGCGTCGTCTTATTCGTATCGAGATCCAAGACAGGCACGGGTTCTTTTACGCTTCTTCTATTCCCGCGCCTTTCACAATATTCTACCATTTTTTCACCTTCATTCCAGTGTCATTTTGCAATCTCTCCTCTCCGTGTCGTTTTTCTTCAAATTTTACAATGGTTGCAAGTTTTTGACGGAGAGAAGGGCATCGAAAGGCCTTAAATAATCAGGCCAATAATCGTGATAATCTGGCGTATGCCAAACATGCCATGTGGGGACAGTTCAGCTTCCATGAAATTAACATTTCAAAAAATTATATAAAATAAAAATGGGAAATGGTGGGAAAATGCAGTGCGAAATTTGCGGTGGCAAGGCGGTAACTAAAGCGGTGGTTGAAGGGGTACCGCTTGATGTGTGCGCCAATTGTGCGGGCCACGGAACCGAGATAAAACAGCCTCATGCCAGGCATGTGCCGGAAATATCAGAGAGCACGATAAATCCGGACTTTTCGGCCATGATAAAGCAGGCGCGGGGCAAAGCCGGGATCGAGAGGAAAGCACTGGCGGAAAAGCTGGCGGTCAAGGAGAGCGTTCTCGCCCGCATAGAGAACGGCATGCGGCCTGACAACGCCACTGCCCGGAAGCTGGAAAAGGCGCTGGGCATCAGGCTGCTCGGCTTCTCCGGCGACGCGGTCGTGCAAAAGCAGGTCTTGGCGGAAATAACTCTTGGGGACGTTGTGGTAATAAAAAAGAAACGGAAATAGTGCGTATCCGTTTAATTTTTCGCATGGAACAGCTTGTTATAAAACTGTTTTTGCGCTATGGGCACGCTTAACCGATGCAACGCAATCGGCTGTATTATATGCGCATTTATGCAACAAAGCCTCACAGCGCGGGTTTGCACAAAAAGCAGAAGCGGACACAAGATGCTGTGATTGCATTGTCATAGGATACGCCCGTTGGGCTCCCCGGACTTATAATCGGGCAAACTTCCGCACAGCTTTGTTTAATAAATGGTTTTCTCACACAAGATGTTGCGTTTTGATAAACCTATGGCACAGCCTGTTGTGGCTGTAAGGGATTATTTAAACAAAGCCTGGGTCTTGGGCTTTGCACGAAAAGTAGCCAATGAACACAAGATGTTGTGATTTTAGAAGGTCAAAATACAACCGGTTGACCGATTTTGGACTTTAGGTGCAAAGCCAGTTTCTATGGCAAAAATGCAGAGGTTTTCCTTTTTTTTAACGGCATTCGTGATTTCAGCTTCTTTTGCGGCAGCAGGGTCTTCCTCAGGTTTGCTCGGCTACTGGAATTTTGACAACGACGTCGGCAGCATTGCCGTCGATTCTTCCGGCAATGGCGCGGATGGCGTGAAGTACGGCCTGGTCAATGCATCCGGTTTTGCAGGCAGTGCTGCCGATTGGAACGACGACGGCGATAGAATAATTGTTTTAAATCCCACATTGTTTGATAGCGCAAGGAATTTGTCTATTGCTTTCTGGATGAAGCCGGATTCTGCCGGGCCGGTTAATTTCGGCAGGGTTATGAATCTTGTCCTCGGCAGCAGTGAAAGGAATGGAATGGGCATAAGTTTTGCCGGCTCTGCCAATGTATTGCAGTTTGTTGACAACCGGTGGGATAACATCGGCGTCTGGAGATATGACAAGGGCAGTTCTTTTATCGGCGGATGGACACATATTGTCGTGGTTTATGACGGTTACTCGGCCAATAACGACCCGGTAATTTACATCAATGGCACGAAGATGCCGATGGTTGAATTGGCTGCTCCAGGCGGCGCGTGGGCAGGGGACAACGACAGGCTTGTTATCGGGAACAGGGACGATGCTGCCGTCTCCGACAGGCAGTTTGACGGCGTGCTGGACGAAGTCATGATATATAATAGGTCGTTGAGCGATGCCGAGGCAGATGCGATTTTTCACGGGCAGGGAATAAGCCAAGAACAGGTGAACAAAGCTCCGGCGGTGAATGCCGGCGCAGACCAGACCGTCGGTTTCCCCGCAGCCGCTAATTTAGAAGGTACCGTCGCTGATGACGGCCTGCCCCCGAACGGCTCTTTGATGACGAAGTGGTCCAAAGTGAGCGGGCCGGGAACTGTTGCGTTTCAGGATGAAACTACCGTAGACACCGTGGCGAATTTTTCCGTCAACGGCACTTACGTATTGCGATTGGATGCGAATGATTCCGAGCTTGCGGCAGGCGATGATATCATCATTACCGTAATAATGCCCGATACCGCCGCCCCTTCTGTTCCTCAAAACGTTGCGGCAACAGCTGTAAAGTCCGATGGAATGAATCTTTCATGGTCGGCGTCGGCCGACAACGTCGGAGTTGCAGGGTACAACGTATTCCGTGACGGGGTATTGATCGGAACTTCGCCGGTCACGGACTATATTGATGCCGGCCTGCAGCCATCCACGGCATATGCGTATGAAGTCAGTGCGTTTGACGGGGCCGGGTTCGAGTCCGCCAGGAGCTCTCAGGCTCAGGCGGTAACAGGATCAGCACCCGTTTTGACTGCCATTGGGGTCAGTCCCAATGCCGTGACTGTGGCCATAGGGGACACGCGGCAGTTTTCAGCCGCCGGCGCGGATCAGTACGATGACTTTATCGCAGCCAACTATTCATGGTCTGTTAGCGGAGGGGGAATTATAAGCGGTAATGGGCTATTCACCGCCGAGGCGGCCGGAGGCCCTTTTATCGTTACGGCGCAGAGCGGCACGGTTCATAACGGCTCCTTCATAACCGTGATCAACGCATCCCTGCCCGATGAAGGGCTTTTGTCTTATCTGCGCTTTGATGACGGTTCCGGCAGAGACTCCTCGCCTAACGGCCTTGATGGAATTGCATACGGCCTTGTCAACGTGAGCGGCCACTCCGGTTCTGCGTTAGAATGGAACGACGACGGCGACAGGCTGAGTATTATCGACAACGGTGCGTTTGACAACCTTACGAAGCTTACGGTCGCTTTCTGGATGAAGCCGGATTCGGCAGGTCCTGTCAATGCCGGAAGAATCTGGCGAACCTTGTCAGGGCCTGCTGGCGAATCCCGCGTGATAAGCTTCGACTGGCGGGCTCCCGATACCGCAGTATTATTCGACGGAAGATGGGGCACCGGCGGCGTGTGGAAAATAAATGGGAGTTTCATCGGAAAATGGACGCACGTTGCCGTTGTGTATGACGCAAGCTTGCCGCTTAATGACCCCGTCATATACCTTAATGGCATTCCTGCGCAATTGACAGAAACAAGCGCCCCTTCCGGAGGATTTTCGTTTGATGTTGACAGGTTTATTATAGGAAACCGATACGATGCCGCCGGCTCCGACAGGCAGTTTGACGGCGTTATTGACGAGTTTAGGATATACAATCGCACCCTGAGCGAAGGCGAAGTTGCAGTGCTTGCCGGAATCGCATCGCAAACGGGAGCAAACAATTCCACGAATAGAACTTCTATTGCCGACTACCTTGACGACAGAAAAGCGGCTATGACCCTTGTGTTCGATACCGAGTTATATCTTGCAAAAATCCATAGCAAGAGCGGCTACCTTCCTATTAATGCGCAGGCGGAAGCAAATAACGACAAAACAGGGGTTATGACAATTCTTCAGGACACTGCAACATACGGCATCCCGGTGACGTTTGCCATGACCGGCCACTGGCCTTTATTTGAGGATTACGGCGAGCACAACGGCATAGACACAGTTCATCCGTGGGCCGGCACTTCAAACGGATGGGCAGATGATCACTGGCTCTCCAATTCATGGTACTCGGACGAAATAGAAGGCGGAGGCAACTACCAAACATACCCGTACATATACGGCGGCAATATCAATGAGTACATACTGAACGCCTCCCTGATGCACGAAATAGGGACCCATACCTTCGGCCACATGCAGCTTGATTTGATAAATGAGTCGGCGTTGTCCGCAGAGCTTTCAGAAGCCGTTTCGGCGTGGAAGCCGTTTGCAATAAAGCCGACCTCATTGGCGCCTCCATGGAATGCCAACCCGCAGCTGTCCAAATACGATGAAATTATATCCAATGGCGTATTTACATACAACAAGGCAGGGCCGTACGCCCAACCGGCTGAAATCGCCGGGGACTTGTGGTCCGTGCCCAGAAGCCTTGAAAATTTTGCAAATAACGATTTAACGGCCGAGATAAACTACATCATCGAAAACGGGCTTGTCATGGCAGACTATTCCCATCCGGTTGATGTAGGCGGCGGCAATGGCCGTATGAATCTGCAGAATAACCTTGCTTACATGAAATCAAAAGTCGACTCCGGGGAGTTATGGGCAACGACACAGAGCGAGATTGCAAGATATTGGGAAGCTAAAAGTGATGCGATAATTGAAACTTACGTCATAAACGGCACGTCAAAGCAGGTTAATGTAACGCTCCCGGGATACAATCAGACAAAGTTCGGCATCCCCGGCCTTACGCTCAAGACGCCGGTTTCAAACAGTTCAGGCATTTACAAGATTTCGGTCAGTTATCCTTCAGGCGTCATATTGAACACAAATTCGTCTCTGGTGCGCAACGAGAACGGCGTCCTTGTGTATACGGTTTACGTTAATCCCCAAGGGACTACCACGATTACGATTGAAGAGGTCTCGTCGGCCTTCACGTCGGGATCGGACACCAATTTCCCCTACCTGCAGGTTTCCTCCGCGTCCCACTCGGTCAATGCATCCGGGGCGATCACGATAACGTCGGCAATCAACAGCACCGATGAATTGTACAATGTAGGGGTTATTTACTGGACGGCAAATTCCACAAAACACGCCGTGAGCATGTCCCCTGCCATGCAGCTGGGCATTTGGGCCGCGGATATAGGGCCGTTCAGCAGCGGCGACGTTGTCACATACTATATAATCGCCGCGGACAACAGCGGCCGCCGTACGCTCTCTCCGCACCGGACGTTCGTTGTTTATAGTTAACCCAGTAAAGATTCCGGATATGATTTACTGGATTCGCATATATAGTAGATGACATTAGTTCTCAGGCATCCTCTACATACAGCAAAGACAAGATTTTGCCCGAATACCTTTGTCATTTGATATAGTCCCCAAGGAACTAATACATGGTCAAGCAACGCTTGACCTGTACAGGAGAACCATGGTTCTCCAAGTACCTTGCTTGTTTCCTTGGAGAACTATAACGGGTTTTCAAGCCCGATCTTACGGCCCACATTAAGGCGGCTTTTTAAATCCTGACGGTTTAAGTTAAGATTAGCCATTATGAGCAGTGCGGTAACGTGCGGCGATGACTTGGTTATGGCTGTGGTGGTGCAGTGGCAGCATTGGAGCCTGTGGAAAGCGCTTTGGCGCTTACGGAAAGCTCCCGACCCGAGTTCGAAATTTCGTTTATTGAAGAAATGAAACACGCGAAGGCCGTTCTTGAAAAGAAAGGCCACGCTGTTCTTCTGCCGGAATCCGCGGAGAAAGGGCAGACGAAGGAATGGTGGGAAGTACTGAAGGCAGATGCCGCTGGATTTTCGCGCGTGAAAGGAGAGAGGATAAAGGGGCATTTCAATAAAATCAAAGAATCGGATGCGGTTCTTGTCCTCAACCACGACAAGAACGGAAAGAAGGCTCACATCGGCCCGAACACCTCATGGAGATGGCGATAGCCTTTGAGCACGGGAAGAAGATTTTCATTCTAAACGCCGTGGATGAGAGTGCACCGTATTACGAGGAAATCGTTGCCACGAACCCCGCGATATTGGAAGGTGCGTTGGAGAAACTATCTTAGATCGCTGCCTTATCAAAATCTTCCAGCTCTTTGTTGAGATTTGCATTCTTTCCGTTTTTCATGTCGGCAAACGACTTGGAAATGAGGAAGTCCGTCTTGACAAGAATCCTTGCGATGGGGCTTTCCTCGTTAAGCTTGTACATCTTCGCTCTGCCCACTTCCCTTGTTTTCGTCACGATGCCGAGTTCCTCGATTTTGGGCCATATGGAATGCAGCGTCACCCACGCGACGTTCGAGCGCCTTGATATGTCGCTCAGCGTGTAATCCAGTATGCGGCCCTCGGCCAGCAGGAAATCAAGAACGCGAACGTAAGGAGTGTCGCCCATTACCCTTATCAGCGCGGATTTGTTTGCCATGATATCACTTTATCCCAAACTATAAATAGTTAAGTACCTATATGAAAATTTAGTATATTGATATATAAAAATTAAATAATTATATAATAACGAAGACGATGCGATGGCGAAAGAAGAGACGGCCAGAATGGAGATGCATATATTGAACAAGCTCTACAGGCAAACGAACATAGGAGAGGACTATATTCCGTTCCATGACATATTGCAGGGTCTCAAGCCTCACGAACGGAGCATGAAAACAGCGAAGGATGCCGTGAAAAATCTTCACAAGAAAGCGCTGGTGGAGTTCCACAAGAACAGCGACTGCATTTCACTGCACCGGAAGAACGTTCAGGAAATCGAGAGAATTCTGAGAGAGTATAACGGGTTATGACAGGAGAATCCGGTACATTGCGAAGAGGATAACGGTTATGAAAGCGGCAAGGACATTCAAAGATCCCGGAAATTTCTTACTTCCCGGCTAAATATATATACAGATGCGGCGGAACTCGTTAGAAAAAGCAGAAACGATTTTGAATGATAAAGGTATGAGGGCATTTGTGTTATTGACACTTCCAACATGACGGTTTCTGAACACAACCCCTTTGCCCACGGCTTTGTGTATCCTCAGCCTTTTCTGGTTAAGCGTGTTGACCTTAGGCGATATTTACCTTTCAAGGAAGAAGACGTTTTTCTTGTGGACATTTTTAACGATTTCAGATTTCGAAAGGAAACGTCTAGACTGTCGGAAGGAAATTATGACTTTGGTGAGGCGGGATTCGACTACTATCTCAAGAATAATGAAAAGTGGTCTGTAAGATGTAATGTAAGAGTCGATTTTACAAATCACGGAGGTTCCCCGCCTCATGTTAACTTTTATGGTTGGTTAATCGACCCTATAGAGAGAAGGCAGGAGATAGAACTACCTAAAAATATGCATTTCTTACCTTCCGAAAAACCTGTCTATCTTGGAATTTCCATAAATAAACCATTCGTACAAACCAAATTTCATGGCGAGCTTATAGAGGCCAGTGGCACATATACTATGGGAACTTTAGCACACTCCTCTATAGAGCTTTTGAAAACGCTGCCTAAACGGTGATTTTTAACTCTTCTACTTCCTGATTCACCACGCAGATATTATGGCAAAGTATCTTCAACAGAACCTCGTTCAATTGCGCTGTTTCCGTTTTGCTTCGCAGGCTGCCACCGAACTTGCTCTTTATCATGTGGAATGTCGTTTCCACGTTGCTTCGTTTGTGGTAGTGCTGGGAAAACTCCTCGTGCCTGTACAGGAAGTAGTGGTATAGCCTCTTCCATATCCTCGGCTTGAAGCCATCCGCGTTGTTGTTCTTCTTGAAGGGTATGAACGGCACGGCGCCGAGTTCCTCCGCCAGCCTCAGGTTCTTCAGCGACAGGTAAGCCTTGTCTGCCGACTTCCATCAGTTCAGGAAAATGTTTTCCGTCATTGCCATAACCGTCCGACATCACAAGGCTCGTCACCACGTTGGTCTTGACGCCGACCATCACGTGCGCCTTGAACCATACGCGCTTTGTCTTGTCGCTCCCATGCCTGAAGTCATACCATCGCCCGAACCGGCTCGTGGAAAAGCCGGAGGAGTCCATGGCGAACTGCGTCTCCACGCTCCTGAGCGGGAGCGATGATTTCTCCACGAGTTCCATGAGAACGGGCGTCACGTCCTTTCTCTGCATGAAATGACCCACGGAAGCGAAGGACGGGGCTTTCCCGATGTGTCCATCCTCTTTCGCTTCCCGCAGGTATGTCATGAACCTTCTGAGGGAGAACGTGGAATAAACCTTCAGGGCGGACGCAAAGGTCATGTCCCGCATGGACAGCATTGGCCTGCCGGAGGCTTGTTCTGGCTCTGGAATATAACCGCAAAGATCGCCGAGAAGGTTCATGAAGTTCTCCTTCTCGTTCGCCTGCGCCTTGTCGTAAGCCGGCCAATTCTGCGGATATGAAAGCCTGATGCTTTTAGTCACCGTCAGGTTGCCGTCCTTGTCGACTTCCCGCCGGAGCGTGAACTCGACGGCATAAATATGCTTGCACTTTTCCTTGAAGAATTCGTAGTCCGGACACGTGCATTTTGGCTCGCTCCTGAAGCCCTCGAAGACCACCCTATAGTAGATGTGCCTTGTCTGGGACGGCACGTGCCAGCCGTCCAGAGCCTTCTTCAGCCTGCTCTTCTGGGCTATTATCGCCCCTCTCATTACCCTTCTTTCCATCTGATATTTTTCCATACTGTACACCTCTTTTCTGTATCCATTTTTGTATACATATTGAACATAGAAATCTACTTAAATCCATGTATTCATAATTGTATACATGAGTCTGGACAAACCCAAATCCGTTACCGTACAGGTGAAGGACAGGAAGGCAAACAAGTCCGAAAGCTTTGTTATTTACGGTATGACGCTTAAGGAGGCCGTGACCAGGATAAAGAAGGCGCTCGGCAAAGCCAGCCAAGACCGGAAAGAATAAAAGTTCCATATGTCATATCATATTTATGACGGACAGGCTCACTCCATTACAGAGAAGTTACTGTATGTCAAAAATAAAGGGTAAAGATACGGGACTTGAACTCAGATTCAGGCAATATCTTCTCTCAAGGGGTATGAAGGGGTTTGTTACAAATGCATGCCTTCCCGGGAAACCAGACATATTTTTTCGCGGCAGGAAAACCGCGGTTTTTATAGACGGCTGTTATTGGCACAAATGCCCGGAATGTTTCAAACTCCCGAAAACCAACGGGACTTTCTGGAAATCGAAACTAGACAAGAACACACGCAGGGACAAAAAGATAACTTTTCTATTGAAAAAAAAAGGCTTCTCGGTTGTCCGGTTATGGGAACATCAGATAGAAAACGACAGAAAGGCATGCATGGAGAAAATAAAAGAAGCGCTGGAGAAAGCGAACGCCAGAAAACCGCAAATGGAGAATAAAAAAGGCATAATAGCGGCAGACATATTTTGCGGGGCTGGAGGCCTGACGCGCGGGCTTCTTGATGCCGATATAAGAGTCATGAAAGGATACGACACGGACGTGCGTGTAAAGGATACATACGAGAAAAACAACGGGGGTGTCATGTTTTATCCGCATGATGTGAGAAAAATAACAAAGAAAAGTATCCTAAAAAATATGGACAGGGAAAATTATCATTTTCTTCTTGCTGGATGCGCCCCATGCCAGCCGTTTTCAAACATAAACAGACAGGAAAAAAAGAGGGACGGAAGGAAGCCGTTACTTTTGGAATTCGGGAGACTTGTGAAGGAGACGTATCCAGATTTTGTTTTCATAGAGAACGTTCCTGGACTTATGAGCCGGAAAGGCGAGAGGTTTTTCACGGAATTTCTGAACATTCTTGACAATGAAGGGTATTACTATGATTACGAAACAGTCAACATGAAGGACTACGGGATTCCGCAGAACCGGCAACGGCTTGTTCTTCTCGCGTCAAAATACGGAAGAATAGACGTGCCTGAAAGGACGCACGGTCTCCCGGGGTCGGGAAGGAAACCGTATGTGCCTATAGACGGTATAATAAAAAAATACCCGAGGATTGCCGCCGGTGAAAAACACCCGAAAATACCGAACCATGAAACACGGTCACTTTCGGAAATAAATCTCGAGCGCCTAAGATTCACGAAAAGAAACGGCGGGTCTAGAACGGATCTGCCTGAGCATCTCAGACTCAAATGCCATGAGAAACACGGCGGACATAGTGATGTTTACGGCAGAATGAAATTCGGCACAGTCTCACCGGCACTTACATGCAAATGTACAAGCATATCCAACGGACGATTCGGGCATCCCACGCAACTGAGAGGGATATCAGTCAGGGAAGCCGCAGCTTTACAGACGTTTAAAGATACATATATATTTTATGGATTACTTACAGAAACGACGAAATGGGTGGGAAATTCTGTTCCCGTGAAATTTGGTAGAATTATGGGAAACGGTTTCGGAGCCCATATAAAGAAAATAGAGGGTAATCTGAATGAAATACACAACAGAGCAACAGGAAGCCATAAATCATAGAAACGGCAATCTGAAAATAATAGCTTGTGCTGGTTCTGGAAAGACTACTGTCATGTCGGAAATGATAGCAAACCTCGTGGCAAATGGCGAAGACAGAAATAAGATCGTGGCATTTACCTTCACAGAGAAGGCCGCACATTCACTTAAACTCAGGATAAGGGAAGCGCTAAACGTCAAGTGTCCTGACGCACCATATCTCGGCGGCATGTATATAGGTACAATACACGCTTTTGCGCTTCAGAAGCTGAAAGATCTTGTCCCACGGTTCAGAAATTATGAGGTGCTGAATGAAGTTACAAGAGTCATATGGCTGTCAAAAAAATATATGGAACTTAATATTGAAAGTCTAGGAGGGGACAGACGTTATTTCGATCGTGTACAACAGTTTCTTAACACGGCTGACATAGTCAGGGACAATGAAATATCCGACGAATCTCTGGACAAAATACCTACCTTTAAAGAAGTCTATTACGACTATCTCAAGCTTCTTAGCGAAGACAGGTATCTGGACTACTCTGGTATATTATTCGAGTTCGTAAAACTTCTTGACACGAATCTGCAAATCCAGAAAGACGTCCAGAAAAATGTGAAACATCTGGTCGTGGACGAGTATCAGGATGTAAACCACATACAGGAAAAACTCATAAGCCTGATAGCGAATCCTGGAACAAACGTGTGTGTAGTCGGAGACGACGACCAGTCAATATTTGAATTTCAGGGGGCGGAAGTAAGAAATATAATCGACTTCGAGAAAAAATACCCCGAAGTAAAAATAATAAAACTGGAAAAAAACTACAGATGCCCAGCCGAGATAATAGAAGCGGCTGGCAACCTGATACGGAGGAACAGAGGCAGGATTGAAAAGAGTATTCTACCTGGAGATAAAGACGGTAAAATTATACGTTCGGAGAAAGGAGATGTATATAAAGTCGAATTTGACGATATTCAAAATGAGGTTAATTTTGTAATCGGAAAAATAAAGGAATTGAGAGGATGCTTGTTCGAGGAGGATGGTGAAAAGCGCGGTTTAGATTACGGTGATATGGCTATAATTGTCCGGACACGTAAGTCCGCACAGCGTTTCATAGAACTCTTCAGACAGGCGAGCATACCCTTTACGCTTAAGGGCACAGGAGGGCTTTTCCAGCGACTGGAAATAGAGTTTGTCAGATACATTTTTTGCTACCTGGCGGATAGAGCTGCAGAGTGGAGCCAGCCTGATGTTTCACTTGCCGATATAGAGAAGCTTTTCAATGGACTTGGTTGGTCGCATATAGATTGGGTGGTTCTTGAACAGGAGATAGATGATCTAAAGCGTGAAATATTATCAATCGGATCTCAGAACCCCGATCCAGGTAAACGAAGAATATTCCTCCAAGACTATTTTTACAAGCTGGCGGAAATGCTCGGTTTGGAGGGAACAAATTTTCCTAATGAAGTTATGTATGATTTTGGAAGGTTGAGCACCCTTGTTTCAGAATTTGAAACGATACACGGCTGGATAAATCATTACTATTTTCAACGGTTTGTGGACTTTATGAACGGATATGCACAAGACCGGACAGATGAGGGCGGGTTAGAAGACCCTACGCATCAAAACTCCATAAATATACTTACTGTTCATCAGGCGAAGGGTCTGGAATTTCCAGTAGTCTTCATACCAGATCTTTCGAAAAGAAGATTTCCATCTCAAAGACGGAATATGAAACCAAGAACACATATAACAGATACAGTATTCGACCTCCAGTCTTACTGTTCTGGAGACGAGGGCGAGAGACGTCTTTTTTATGTAGCTTCCACACGGACAAAAAAATTTCTTTTCATAACGAGATCAAGAGTAAGCGACACTGGTACGGAGGCTGCAATGTCGAATTATTTTATAGAATTCGATCATGACATAATCCAAAGAAGAAATGTTCCTGACCCCACAGAAAGGGAAAAGGGTGTGCCACAAGCCAAACCTGATATGGATCTTCTCCCCACGTCATTCACAGACTTGAGGCAATACATCGTATGCCCTTACAGATATCAATTACAACAACTAATGGGGTTCAAACCCATTCTAAATCCGGCATACGGTTACGGACTTCAGGTTCATAATCTACTCAATCACCTGCATAAACGTTATGGTAATGAAATACCTCCTTTGGAAGAGGTGGAGGCACTTGTGGAAAATGACTTCTTTCTCCGATTCACACGGGACAAACCATTTGAGAACATGAAAAACAAAGCCAAGGAAATCCTAAGCACATACATCAAACAATATGGCGGCGAGTTTCCTTTAAATTTGGAGACTGAAAAACCATTTGAAATGGTTATGGGAGGTGCGCTCATATCAGGCCAAATAGACCTTATCCAGAAGATCGACCCAGAATCGAAGGAAGTGAAGGAAGTAAGCATACTTGATTATAAAACGGAAAAGGAAAAACGGGAGGATCCGGATGCCAAGGATCTTATGCGTCTGCAGCTACGTCTGTATGCAATAGCAGGGGGTAAAGCGCTTGGTTTGGATCCAAAAACAGCAAAAATCCACTATTTAACAGAAGACGTCAGGGATGAAGTGGACGTGTCCAAAGAGAAGCTAGACGAAACAAAGGAAAAGCTTTTTCGGACAGTGGAAGGAATAAAGCAAGGAAACTTCACACCATGTCCAGGCCAGCAATGCGCCAGTTGTGACATAAAAAGAGTATGCCATGCAAAAAGAGCCTGAAGATAGTTTTTACACATTTCCTGCTATTTTAACACAAAAAGGCTTTTCTACACAAAGCCTTTGCCCACAAAACGCTTAAGTAGTATTTTTTCAATCAAAGAAAGGTGGAAAAGATGGGTGAATATCTTCACGGGCGAGTGCCTTCATATGCAGTAAGAATAATACGTTAACGGCAGATTCATCCAGATTTTTCTATGCAAAGCTTGATGACAGGGGGCGCATCCGCCTCCCGAGAGTCTTTGTTTCAGGCGAAACGATCCGATTTTCCGCTGACGTGAAGAAGCGCACGGTTTGCATTTTCCGCGGCGGCCGCTATCGTGTGGATTCAAGGCGCCGCGTTTTCGTGCCTTCTGACATACGGCGCAGCTTGGGGCTTGCCAAAGGTATATATGTCAAAATCGTGGAGCGTGGGAACGCATGAAAACCAACAGCGTTCTTTGGAAACCCATAGGGATATTGGGCGGCATGGGGCCGGAGGCCACGGCGGAACTTTACAAGCGCATAGTAAATGTGTGCCAGTTCAAATACGGCGCCATAAAGGACTCAGATTTTCCAGAAATGTTCATATACCATAGACCCGTCAAGCACAAAATTACCGGTTGTGAACATAATTGAAGAGGCTCTTCGTGAATGCAAGCGCCTGGGAGTTAAAACGGCAGGCCTTATTTCCACGGGCAGAACCGCAAGGAGAGGATTATATTCGGCTTTTGAAAATGGGATAGAAATACGTCTGCTTTCGGAGCAGCGGCAGGAAAGGGCGGATAACGTAATTCTCAACGTGCTGGCAGGCCGAAAAGTAATCGAAGATCGGGAATACCTGAAAGCGTTATCAACACAGTTCGCAAAAGAGGGATGCGATGCAGTCATTCTGGGATGCACGGAGCTTCCGCTGCTCGTGTCGCAAGAAGACATGGAATTGCGCACGATAGACACGCTTCAGGTGCTTGCAGAAAGATGCGTTTTGAAATCAAGGGGCGACATATCATGAAAGAAGGCGGATTTCTTCATAATAGAAGAAACAAGGGAACCGAGAGAATATTCGGGCAATAATCTCTACTACGGACTGAACGTGAGCGCCAATGCCAGCCTTGAACCGATAGACCAATTGGATGGTTTCCTCGCAGCCGCACATGTCCAGCGGAATACCGGCGCACTTTTTTATCCATACATAGCCGGCGTCTACAATTGTCTGAACGCGAGATCGCCAAAGGAAGCGGCAAAGCAAGCCGAACGGAGGGCGGTCCTTGACGCTGGCAAACAGGCACTTCTTTCCAGTGTGATGATAAATCTTGCGATATCCGGTACTGTGCTGACAACCTATGATTTTTGGAACGAGACAAGATATTGGGAGATTGTAAGATGCCTTCTGGAGGATGGAATTGTGGGTCGCCTGCCTGAGGATCTTCGCGAAAGAGGCATTAGATTAGGGGATTTTCCGCGAGAAATTGCCGGCAATATGGGAAAATCGTTGGGTCGTAGTTTTGATAACCTGTATACTGGAAGCCTATACGTGCCCGTAGAGGTGGCGGAAGCGTTGTGGTTGAGGAAAAGATATGGCGTAGACTGGAAAATCGGTCCGCCTTCCGAAGAATTGTACGACAGATTCATAGAAGAATCCGGCATTGGCATAATCCGCACGCCGCAGCCAAGCGCAACTGAAGACGGGGAAGTGAAAATAGCAATGCCTTACATAGGCAAAGCCGCGCAAACAGGAAGGATACTATTTTCAGATGATATGTCGTCATTGCAAAGAAAGGCATTTGATGGCAATCCGTCTTTCGGTTATGCCTTTAAGCTGTCGGATGCATATGAGAAATTATTCGGGAATGATGGGTATTCCCGCCGCCCGGCAGAAAGAATTTATAATCTGATAGAGTTAGCTAAAAAGAAGTGATACATCATGACATTCCAGCCGCCGAAAGGCACGAGGGATTTCCTGCCGGATGAGATGGCAAAGAGAAGGAAAGCTTTTGATACGTGCCGCGCTGTCTTTGAAAAATACGGATTTGGGGAAGTGGATACCCCTGTTTTTGAAAGTCTGGAAATGCTTACGGCCAAAGGCTCGTTAGGCGAAGAGGCCGTCAAGGACATATACCGCTTTGAAGACAAATCGAAGCGCAAGCTTGGGCTTCGTTATGATCTTACTGTTCCTATAGTTCGGCTTTTCCTTTCTCAGAAATTCTCAAAGCCCGTCAAATGGTACTATATTAATAAAGTCTGGC
The DNA here is from genome assembly GCA_018304585.1 of Candidatus Aenigmatarchaeota archaeon. Taxonomy (GTDB): domain Archaea; phylum Aenigmatarchaeota; class Aenigmatarchaeia; order GW2011-AR5; family GW2011-AR5; genus JACQID01. Next base: position 33,191 of record JAGVVY010000002.1, read on the forward strand.
GTTACGAGGATATTTCCAAAGGGAGATGGCGTGAATTCTCTCAATGCGATGCCGAGATTATAGGCTCGCCTTCGGCTGAAGCAGATTCTGAAATCCTTGGCGTTGCGATAGATTGCCTGCTTTCGCTGGGGGTAAAGGATATAGATGTCCGGATAAACAGCCGCAAAATCATGGATTCTATGGCTGAGAAAGCCGGCATCAAAGAGAAGGACGCCTTATTCAGGGCAATAGACAAGCTTGAAAAGAAAGGCGAATCTGAGGTAAGAAAAGAGCTTTCTTCTTTTGCCAATGCAAAGCAGATCGATATCGTCATGAAGGCCGTGCGCTCTTCTTCAGGAGAGCCTGAATTAGATGGCATAATAGCATTGTTGCCGCAGGCATACCGCAAATTCGTGAAACAGGATTTTTCAATAGCACGTGGTCTTGATTATTATACGGGCTTCATATTCGAAATACGCATAAAGGGCGCGGAGTCTCTTGGCTCTGTGCTTGGAGGCGGCCGGTATGATCGTCTCATAGAAAAATACGGAGGCGAGCCTACGCCTGCGACAGGTTTTGGACTTGGCATCGACCGCGTGATAGCAGGAATGAGTAATACTGCACTCAGTGAGCCGAAAGGACTTTTCATAATTTCTCTAAGCGAACCTGCTAAAGAAAAGGCTCGCGAATTAGCGCAGCAGCTTCGTGCATTAGGCATCAGTGTTGAAACAGATCTTATGGGAAGGGCGCTTTCCAAACAACTTGATTATGCCGGCAAAAAAGGCGTAAAATACAGCCTTGTCATAGGCGACAAAGAGCTTTCTTCCGGCAGGGCCATGCTTCGTGACATGAAGAATGGAAAGGAGAAAAATATACTTTTAGTTTCCGAAGTAATCAAAAGTTCTATGGAATGAATGTGCACTCTACCGTCTATAGGCATCATTTTTCTGTGGCGCAGTAAAGCATCAATATGCTGGTATGGGCTTTCCTTCCTCAAGGACGATACCACATTTCATGCAGTATGCTTCAAAACTGCTGTAAATCACTTTTCCGGACTTGCAGTTGGAACACTTCATAATTTAATTATGATAGGTTATCTCAATTGCCATGGGTTTCTCATGAGTATGGCCTATGCCGGCATTCAAGCTTTGCACTTAAAGTGAATATTCACCCAACTTTAGGTTCAGTTTCTTTACTTTCGGTGCAGAAATCAGGCTTGATTCCGAGTTCATGCATTTCCTGAATAACGACACAGATGTTATGGCAAAGGACTTTTAACAGAACTTCGTTAACCTGTGCCGTATGGTTCTTGCTTCTCACCGAGTCTCCGAATTTAGACTTAATCATGTGGAATACAGTTTCCACGTTTGAACGCTTATGGTATTGCTGTAGGAATTCTTCACGGTTGAACATGAAGTAGTGATACATTTTGCCCCAAAGATTCGAGCCTCTTTGTTTTCCTGTGGCATTGCTCTTGAAAGGTATGAATGCCGTGCCGCCACAGTTGGCTACAGCTTCTATATTTTCTCTTGACGAATAAGCTTTGTCGGCAGAGACTTCATTTATTGTGAAGTTCTGTGCAGTCTTCTCAACAAGCTCACCGAATTCTTTACTGTCATGAGAGTATGCTTGTGTTATCTTAACGCCTGTGACGATATGAGTTTTAACGCCGTTCATTAGATGGCACTTCACCCATACTCTGCTGTCAACTTCTTTGCCATACTTGAATGAAAACCATCTGTCAAAACGTGACGTTCCGAATCCAGAACTGTCTACGGCGAAATCTGTCTCTATAGATTTCAAAGGCAAAGCGGAAACTTCTATCAGTTCAAGAAGAACGGATGTTGTCTCTTCTTTGTTAAGTATTTTGATACGGCATTGAAATGAGGCTTATGTGCGATGTGGTCTCTCTCCTTTGCTATTTGATAGTTCATTGCTGTTCTTCTGCTTGACAGAGTAGAATAGACTTTCAGAGCCGAGCAGAATATAACATCACATAGAGGCAGTGACGGTCTGCCGAATTCATAAGGCTTGTAAATGTCGTCTGTGAGATTGTAAAGAAGCTTCATGAAAAGTTCTGTTTCCTTGGTCGGTGCTTTGTTGTAGGCTGTCCAGTTCTGTGGATAGGTCTTCTTTACGATATATTCCACAGCGCCATCTGATGAATTTTCTTGTTTATCGTAAATTCAACAGCCCATATATGCTTGCATTTTATTCCGAGTAGCCCTTTGTTTCAAAGTCTGGGCATTCACAAATCGCTTTGTAGTTTTGATATGTAACAAGGTAAGCACCTGTACATGTCTGCGAAGGCACAACATAACCGCCTTTCTCTCTTTTCATTATTCGGCATGTCAGTCCTATCTGCATTCCTTTCTTCTGACGGATTTCGTTTGCCTCGTTTTGTGCCCGCATATCATCACCTAGTATGTTATTAGTTAATAATATATTAGTTAGTAAAGTATTCAAGCTTATTAGTTGATATGTTATTTTGAAATAATGATTTACAAATAAATACCTGGATAATCAATAAGTTAAAGGTGACGATGTGGGGAAAATAAAAATTAGCGTAGATGGTTTTGAATGTGAACGCTGCGGTCATAAATGGATCTCAAGGATAAAAGAATCCCCGCGCGTTTGTCCTAAGTGTCATTCTCCTTATTGGGATAAGCCAAAGCGCGGGAAAAAACAGGTGCTATAATGAAAGCAGTATCATTATTTTCTGGTTGCGGTGGTACGGATCTTGGTTTGAAAAATGCTGGGATAGATGTCATATTTGCAAATGATATTAGTAGTTGGGCATGTAAAACTTATGAAGAAAATCTGGGAGCAATAGTTCATTCAGACATTAAAAAAATAGAATCTTTCCCAAGAGCTGACTTGTTAGTTGGGTGTTTCCCGTGTCAAGGCTTCAGTTTAGCACGAAGAAAAACTGGACCTGATCCTAGAAATCTTTTGTATTTGGAATTCGAACGCGCGCTTTCTCAAGTCAAGCCAGATTTCTTTGTAACTGAGAATGTGAAAGGACTGATTAGTCAGAATGGTATAGCGACATTTCAGGACATGCTGCTGAAATTTGGCAGAAGATATGACGTTTCATGGAAAGTTATTAACGCAAAGGATTATGGAGTTCCTCAGGATAGGGAAAGGGTTTTCATTGTAGGTGTAAAAAAATCTTTGAAGGAAAAATTTGTCTTCCCAGAACCAACACATGGTCCAGGAAAAAAGAAATACGTTAACCTCAGAAAATCTATAGGTAACATGCCAAAACCAAAAGAAGACGAAATTTACAATAAAGGCTTCTCATGGCATTATCTTTCAAGAAATAGGAAAAGAAAATGGGATGATGTGAGTTTTACGATACAAGCTAGCGGTAGGCATGCACCACTTCATCCAAGTGGACCCCAGCCTGTGCATGTCGGAAAAGACAAATTCATTCTTCCATCTCCGGAAGAGAAGCATAGAAGACTTTCATATAAAGAGTGTGCTGTGATTCAAAGCTTTCCTAGAAGGTTCAAGTTTTATGGGCATTTAGAAGCAAAATACATGCAAATAGGAAATGCAGTACCACCCAAGATTTCTGAAATGATTGTTAGCGCCATTAAAGAATTATAAAGGTAAGTTTTACTATATTGAACATGCTAGTGGCACCAAAACTGACTCAAGTAGATTTTCGTTTCGATGGTCGCAAAATAGAGTTTCATAGTATTGAAAAAGATGCGTTAGAATTGGCAACACTAACTGCCAATAAAGGATCTAAAATCGCTATTTTTTACCCTAGTGAGACATATGATTGCTTGTTGCCTTTTTGTCTAGAATTACTTTACCAAGGCAGATTTATGCGTAAAGAAAAGAGATCCGTCATCCTTTTTGCTGGGCGACTCGCTCCGAAACTAAGAGATTTGTACCTGTACCTGAACTATGGACCAGAAAGTATCGCATCTTCTTTATTCGGAATGTCTTACTTAACAAGACATGGCATCAGCAGTATAAAGCCTGTAGGTCTGAAAAAATTAGTTCCTGATAGATTCATAATTTCAAACAACTATTCAGTATTGCCACAACAAAGTCTTGCAAAAGACTTGAATAGCGCAATAATAATTTCACCGTCTCATGGAATGACTTTCAGGATCCTAAAGGATATAAAATGGTGTGACGAAAATGGCATTGGAAACATAGTTCTGTTTGATAATTTCCCTACCTATAGAAAACTAAAGCTTTACACAAGTCTTGGTTTTGCAATTTACGGCTGGGAAACATGTGACATAGAATCGCGAACTGACGAAAACAGCAACACCACACCTGTTTCTAATTCTAAGTCATTGAGCACATTTGGACATTCTTCTCAAATAACTGTAATAGATGCTATTGACCATGAAACAGATAAGCAACTTGAGGGGCTTTCACAAGCAATTGAAAAACTAAGAAAATTCTCAGATGACGCTGATAATAACCCCACCGAATATATAATTTTCCGGGAGGCTTCATACATACTTCGAAGATTAGAATCCTTAACCGTACCGTTGTATGACTACGATCAGTCTGATATTCAAACATTTAGACTAGGGCTAATTGAGAGAATAAACTCAATCATAGAGCTTTGTGATAACATTGGTACGAAGGCTCCTGCTGAAATTAATGAAATTAAGGTATATTTGTCTGAAGCAAGATCGCACCTTACGAGCCGAAATCCTAAATTCAGTTGTCTACTCAACGAAATCGGAGAATGTATTAACAGAAACGAGAAAGCCATATTATTCCTTGGATCTGATCAAGATAAGTTTGCTTTTCTGAAAGTTTTGGAGAAGAGAAATAGACATATAGCACAGCAAATTCCAAATAGCAATATTGTTTTTGAGACGTTGTATTGTAACTATAAAAAATATGTTGGCAAAGATTTTGATAGGGCAATATTTTGCACTTACTTACCGCTATCAAGAAATAGACTGATTGATAAAATCCAGGCCAAAGAAAAAAAGATGATTCTCTATACAATAGAAAAAAGGACCTTTAATTTTTTCAATAAATTACGTACAAAATTTGAACAGGTTTTTTTCACCGCAGCAGCAAGAGAGGATTTAAGACAATTCTTGATGTCGCCCGATGAATCATACAAACAAAAATCAATAAAATTTATAGGTGAACTTGAAAAGGATGTTGATGAGTTGAAACATGTTAGTGAGGAGAAACCAACAAGTATAATTTCATTATTTACTGATACGGAAGATTTAGTTGAACCTGAACCTGTTTTTTATGACAAAGTACATTTAGAGGGCGAAGAAAGTGGGAAAAAATTATTCATAGACGGTATGGCTATTGGATTATATGAAGCTGGTACACTCTTAACAAAATCTGAAAGAACTGTACAGGTTGTAACAGAATCTGATGAAGTAAGATACAAAAAAGCTGCTGAATTGAAGATCGGTGATCAACTTTTACTCATTAACAGACAGACAAAAAAGACGCTTAATGAATTAATACTTGAAAAGGCTAACGAATATCCAAAACTTCAGATTATTAAGATGCTTGTCGACATTTGGGTGTCGGAATTAAGAAAAGGTATGAGGACCAATAATGACAGCGATTTAAGCCTTCTTAGAAAACTCCAAGAGTCTGGGTCCAGAATAAAGCATGACGGGACGATAAAGCTCTGGTGTGAAGGTTATGTAATTGGTCCCAGAGATCGTGATGATGTTATTAGGATTGCAGATGCGTACAGCAGTGCTTCAATAAGAGCCAACTATAAAGGAATAAACACATCAATTAAAAATCTTAGAGGTCTTAGACGAAGTATAGTAAGAAGATTGAAAAATGCCCTTGTCGAAGGGGAAATAGATGAAATTGAAAAACTTGGAGTTAATATTGATGACTTTGAACAGTACGTGGAAATGTTTGAAGTTGCATCTATAGAAAAACGCAATAACATTTCAGTTGCTAGACTAGATACAGTTGATGGTACTTATGAATTATAACAGGCAAAAACTTAGAGAAAAGATGATAGATCTGATAATGCAGTCAGTCATATCAGATGCATCTGGAGAAGGCAAGCACGTTGTCGATATAAGACCCTCACAAATATTTTTTGTAGGGAATCTTAGTACCAAACCAAGGCTAGGAGAATTACAAAAAGTTGCGACAAAACTTTCTCCAAACTCCATTGGAATTGAAATATTACTCCCTCTTGATGTGCCAGAAGGCTCTACATTGACAATCTCTCCAAGCGGAGCATTTTATTATAGAGTTTTTCCTGACTACAAATCTCAAAAATCATATTCTGACAGACTTTCATCTAAAAAGAGAAAATCTGTGGACTTCATTGAAAGATTCAAGAAAAGGACCTTCAGCAAAAGTTTCTCTATAGACGTTCAAGATACAATAAGAAAATGCGAAACTGATACAGAAGTTAACTTTCCATTTAATGATTTTTGTAGTGACATTTGGAATGAAATAAAACAAGAAAAGGACTTATTTTCACCAATATCAATTGGTAACAAACCACCATCCATCAATATTCCAATTGATGTTATGAAAACTGAAGCTGATTTCGAAAGTTTTATCAACGGAAGAAAACAAGAATTGGATTGTAACTGGGGGTTTGAAATTAATATAAAGTGTTTCAAAACTGTATCCGGCTATAGAATGGTAATTCTGTTTGTAAATAATAAGGATTATATAGAAGACCAAAAGATCAAAAAAAGCATTGAAAATTACATTTTTGAATCAAAAATAAATATAAAATCTGTTGTGCCGCTAAAGGCATTCATTTTGGACCAGTTAGAAAAGAACTATAAACATGATAGGACTGTCGAAGCAGCCGGTATAAATTGTAGCTTTACAAAACTGTCGACGCATGAAATAGAGACAAACCACGTCCCAATTTTTAGACAACCAAGGCGAGTAGCCCGAAATATGGGTGGAATTAAGTTTAAAGATTTAAATGAAAGACCTATTCAAGTCTTGAATTCTCTGAAAGCTTCTATGAAATCAAGCTACAACATATTTAGTCAAAAATTTGCGATGAGAGCGAAAACGCATGAAGAAAAAGAAGAGTTCGAAAAAGACATGAATCTAATAAAAAATGAAATTGAAAGATTTGAAAATGGCATAGAACATATTAACAAATACAAAGATTCTTTTCGTGCATTTCAACTAATGAATCAAACTTTTGAAATGTCGGTAAAAGAAAAGTATGACTCATGGTACCCGTTCCAAATAGTTTTCATAACGTCGCTTGTGCCAGATGTCATAGCAGAACGGCACCCTGAAGCTAAAAATTTCAGAAATCATGCTGATCTTTTATATTTTCCAACTGGTGGCGGTAAGACAGAAGCATTTTTAGGGTTAGCCATATTTCAGGCCTTTTATGATAGGATATCTGGAAAGAAGTTTGGAGTCTCAGTGATTACAAAATTTCCTCTCAGAATGCTTTCACTAGACCAAATGCGCAGGATAGCAGAAATTTTTGCCAAGGCTGAAACCATAAGAAAATCCGAGCCGGACATAGGCAAAGAAGAATATCATCCATTCAGTGTTGGGTATTTCGTAGGTGCAAAAGTTACTCCTAACAAACTTATCGAATGGGATTATACACAAGGTCCTCGCGGCGGCTACAAAAATATACTTGAAGATTTGGAATCCGATAAGGAAAAACTCTCAAAATTTCAATTGATTTCTAAATGCCCCTTTTGCGAAAGCAACGTAGACATGGTAGCCGATAAAGCGAGAATTAGACTTGCTCATGTATGCATAAATAAAAATTGCGTTGGAGAGCTTCCAATTTACATAACCGATACTGAGATATTCAGATATGTACCTACGTTTATTGTTGGTACACTTGACAAAATGGCGTCGATTGGCCAACAAATAAACTTTAGAAATATACTTGGTGCAATAAGCCATGAGTGTGAGTTACATGGCTTCAGTAGCTCAATTGTTTGTACTGAAGATAAATCGGGATGCAAATCTGAACTAAAACCGGTTCCTAAATACGACTACTCACCCTCATTACTAATTCAAGATGAAATGCATCTTGTTAGAGAAACATTAGGGTCATTTGACTCTCATTATGAGACTGCAATAGCACACCTAATAAGTGTGTTTTCGGACAAAAACAAAAGAATTAAAATTGTATGTGCAACTGCTACATTGTCTGACAAAACTTATAATGACCATGTAAATCACTTGTATCTTCGAGATGCCATAAAATTTCCTGCTGCACTAGAAATTTTTACGGATGAAAGCAATGACACGGCAAGAATGATAGTTGGGTTGATGCCTCATTCAAAAACTCTGATCAATAGCATGGAAGAAATCATAATTAGTATGTCAAACACAGTCCAGACTTGGGTAAATGACACGTCTACATTAAAATCACTTTTAAGCGAAGATTATCCAGATGAAACCATTCAAAAAGAGCTGAGAGATTTTTGGACTATACTTACTTATCATATTAAGAAAAACGATGCTTACCAACTTTCTAGGTCTGTGTCAACAAGAATAAACGAAACTCTCCAGAATGAACTGCAATTAAAGACCCTTCGACGCAAGACACTAACTGGCGACGTGAATTTTAAAGAAATAAAACAAGTAATGAATAAAGTCAAAGAAGAAAAAAACTATGAGAACGCCTTGGATTTGATAATTGCAACTAGCATAATATCCCACGGCGTGGATATAGACGCACTTAATCTAATGACTTTTATGGGCATGCCAGGAAACAATGCAGAATATATTCAAGCTTTAAGCAGAGTTGGCAGACAGCGCACAGGTTTGGTCTTCGCTGTTTTTAATCCAACACGAGAAAAAGATAGAAGCTATTTTAAACACTTCGAAAAGTTCCATCAACTGTCAGATTTACTTATAGAACCAACACCTATACAGCGATGGTCAAAGAAAGTAGTTGAGAAAACCTGCCCTGGAATTTTTTGTGGGGCGATATACAGTTACTTTGATTTTATTGTTAATAGTGCACAAAAATTAATTAAGCCAAATAAGCTTAATTTTCCAAGAAACTTTAAAGAAGTTTTAAGATCTGGAGTAATAAAAGATGAAGAGATAATAGAATTTATCAAGAAATGCTATACTGATGGGACGGTGAATTCACCACCTGATTTTATAGAAAAAGTTAAAAGTACAGCATCCGAATGTGTAAATTCTATAATAAGACTTGACATTAGCACAATACCACCACACCATATTATTGGAACATTCCTTTCTCCTCAGCCTCTGCAAAATTTGAGAGACGTTGAAGAAGGTGTTTTTGTAGCACTTACAGAAAAGTCTATCAGTATTCTTAGAAAAGGCATAATAAAGGAAACTGACTTTACGGAGGAAGACTAAATGAAATTCGAGGATCGAGTACCACGCGGTAAAAGCCAAGTGCTTTTTAATTTTCTGCCAGGGGCTTTGATTGACTTCCCAACGACTAATATTGTTGCAAAAGTTGCTGCGTGGCAATCAGATAAAATAGAATCAAAATCCAACAAACGTATACTAGACAAGATTTATTCGCTTATGACGGAAAAATACATGGCCGTGGACGATAGATTCCCAAAAAAGCCCGACGTAAGTCAATTTAGATTTGGCGAGCCGATATTAGTCGAGTCTGAAATATTTCCACTGGTTTTCAAATCGCAAACTACGAAAAAGGTTTATTTTTTCTATAATTTAGATGATCTTGATAGATTTTTGGCTAGCTGGAACAAATCTGAACAACTTGTACAAATTGACCTAATTTTTATCGACACCCATGGAGATGTGGACAGATTACATCCAACACAAGATGCTAGAAAAAAGAACATAAAGCTAGAGAAGATCGGTAAAAGCCAAGCAGGGCTTCATTGGATTGATATGGACACCGATGAGGACCTTGGCCAAATATGGCACTTTATGAACGGAAAAAGAATAAGTGTCGCAACACCAGTAAGAGCTAAGATAACTTATTTGCCTCAAATAATTACCCTTGTTAATATTCGAGATTATCTTGATTTTGAACAAAGAGAAAAAGAAATATTGATGATCGCAATTATATCGAAATACTTAGATCATTTGAATGAATTTTCTGACATGACATTTGACAAAATAGTAAGAGAGGTAAGATATACCAGGGAAATGGGAAGTAATGATATAGAAAAGCTACTGGCTAAGCTTGGAGTTGATAAAAATAATTTACCTGATGATAAGAAAAAAGAAATTGTAAAGTTTTCTCAGTCTTCAGGAAATATAGGCAGCAGAATAAAAGCTGTGTTGGACCAAGACAAAGAATTTATCCGCGGTTTGGACGTTGCAAATATTTACGACAGAGTTTATGAGTACCTTACAACTATAGAATCTCGTGGAAGAGAAAATTTAGATGAAGCAATAGATTCAGCATTGCAAGACAAAAGCAAATTCATACAGTTTAAAAAACGCATGGATTTAATAGGCGTTAAAAAAATTACATATGTTGAAGACATACCAATTCAAAATGTTGCATATGGTTACGTAAGAGGTAGCTTCAATACAAAAGAGACAATACTACGTGCATTTCCTTTTGACAGATTCGATAACAAGCGCATTCCTATTTATCTTACTAATACAACAACCGAGGGACTTGTATTAGAACTTGACAGAACGAAAATACTGAAGTGGCTTAATAATAATGGCATCGTAGAAACTAAAAACATGAGTGATGAAGAGGAGAAGTTGTGGTTCCTCAATAATATCGACAGTTCAAAAATATCAACCTTCTCAGGAACTAAAGAAGCTGGCGTTACAAGAGAAGTATTTCATTTAATACACAGTATTTCTCATGCATTGATCAAAAAAATCCCTGAACAGGCTGGAATAGGTCTAGACTCTATTGGCGAAATCATATTCCCCAACATACCTGCAATACTTATTTTTTCGAGAGAGAGCGGAGACTTTCGTATTGGTGCATTGCATGACTTATTCCGTAATCGATTATATCCATGGGTCGATGTTACAATAAAAGACATAGGTAAATGTGTTTATGACCCTGTCTGCTATCACGACATTGGTTCATGTCATAGCTGCTTATACTTAAATGAGATTTCTTGTAGTAATTTCAATCAAGACTTATCAAGGCACTACCTAATTGGAAAAGCTTTCAATGGTAACTTATCAGCTTTTTGGAAAGATGCCATAAATCAAATAGATAGGGGTGTTTTATGATGAAGCAATCAAGGATAGATGTGATAGTTAATGCTCTAAAAGTTCTTGATAAAAAGGGCGAAGTTTCTGGAAGGGATATACTGCGAACACTGGAAAAATTGTGTGATGTGAATGAGCTTCATCTTTATGCAATGTTGAATGAACAGATAATAAAATCTATAAAAGTTTCCAGAGACATAAAGGACTATAAATTCAAAATCCTAAAGGATGGACTTTCTAACAAGCAAAAAATTTCAAATATTTTTGAAGATCTAATAGCTGATGATTTCGTGCTTATTGCTAGTTACCCACCCGGAAAGATCGAAGAAAAATATAAGGTTGAACAATTATATCCTAGATTATGCAGACTAATTTTATCAGCAAAAAGAAGTCTCGTACTTATCAACCCTTATTTTGATAAAAAGGGTCTTGATAAATTATTACCCTACATAGATGGTGCTGCTAAAAATGGCGTAAAAATAAGATTAATTTGTAGAAAAGGGAAGGAACCTGACGCCTTAATAGGAGCAATAAAAAGCAGAATTGGAGATAATTTAGAGTTGAAAGAGTTTGGAGGGTTGGGATATTTTCTTCATGCAAAGTGCATAATTGCAGATGATAAGTTGGCTTACATAGGCAGCGCCAATATAACTGGAACTTCTTTGGGCTCAAATCTTGAACTTGGAGTTCTTTTCACTGGCAGCAAAGTAAAACAGTTATCACAATTCCTAGACAGGGTACTAAGCTTCGAGGGCGACGATGAAGATGGTTGATAAGGTTAGTAAGATCAAAGAAAGCTACATAATGTCAAGAAGGACCCTCGTTATTGTGTAGAGAAGCTAAGGATACGATACAAAGCAGGTCTATAGTTTAGGTGCAAAGCCCGGTATTCAATAAGCTTTATAAGAATTTCGATAGTAATCAGTCATAGGCTCTTACTTCTGCCGGCGAAAGCCGGTTAGGTTAGAACACAAAATAAAACATAGAGTTAGAATATAAAACAAAAGCATAGAATAGGTGAAATAAATGAAAGAAAAGAATGCGCACAGCGCGCAGAACGTACAGAAGATTGTACCCGATACCAGCGTGATAATATCCGGCATACTGTCGGATCTGGTGAAGAAAGGCGAATTGAAAGGGATAGAGATTATAATTCCAGAATTCGTTGTAGAGGAGCTCCGCTCCCAGGCATCCCGCGGCCGCGAGATCGGCTTCAAGGGTCTGAGGGAACTGAAGGAAATCCGCGCCCTTGAGGAAGAAAAGAAGCTTACTGTCATAAGAACAGGCAGACGCCAGACAATGGAAGAAATCCAGCTTGCCAAGTACGGCAGGATAGACGGACTCATAGTTGACGTCGCCAAACAGGAAAAAGCGGTTCTTTACACTTCTGATCGTGTCCAGCATCTGGTCGCTGAAGCCGAAGGTGTAGTTTCGGTATTCTTTGAGCCTTACCAGAAAAAGGAGACGGTTCTTGCAAAGATGCTCACAGACGATACAATGAGCTTGCATCTCAAGGAAAAATGCGCGCCTATGGCCAAGCGGGGAAGACCTGGCGAAATGAAGCTTGTGAAAATATCAGACGATCTTCTTACAGAAGAGCAAATGGAATCTATAATAAAAGAGGTCATGGATGCATGCCGGTACGAGGAGGATTCGTTCCTTGAAGTGGACGGTCATACAGCCAGCGTAGTTCAGATGGGCAATATGCGTATTGCAATAGCAAGGCCGCCGTATTCTGACGGCATAGAAATCTCGGTTGTAAGGCCAACAGCGAAGCTTACGCTTGACGATTACAAGCTTTCTGAGAAACTGAAGAAGCGTCTCGAAGGCAAAGCCGAAGGTATACTGCTCTCCGGCCCCCCAGGATCGGGAAAAAGCACTTTCGCCGCGTCATTGGCGGAGTTCTACGAAAGCAAAGGCAAGATAGTAAAGACCATGGAATCGCCGCGTGATCTTCAGGTGAGACCGGAAATAACGCAGTACACAAAATTGAAAGGAAGCTTTGAGAATACGGCAGACATGCTTCTGCTTGTTCGTCCGGATTATGTAATCTTTGATGAAGTCCGCAAGACCAACGACTTCCATGTTTTTTCGGACATGCGCCTTGCAGGCATAGGCATGATAGGCGTTGTGCATGCAACAGATCCGGTAAGCTCGGTTCAGCGTTTCATTGGCAGAGTTGAAATGGGCATGATACCGCATATCGTAGATACGGTCGTGTATATCAAGGACGGCAAGGTAGGCAAGATATATACCCTCTCACTCATAGTCAGGACGCCTACCGGCATGACGGAAGCCGATTTGGCAAGGCCGATAGTGGAAGTACGCGACTTTGAAAGCAATGCCCTTGAATATGAAATATACAGTTACGGTGAAGAGAACGTCATAATACCTGTCAAGGAAGAGGCAACTTCTGCAGTGCAAGAATTGGCTAAGAAACAAATTCTTGCAGAATTGCGCAAATACGACAGGAACGCAGAAGTCGAATTCCTTTCTGACAACAGCATAACGGCATACGTAGAGAACGATGTGATGGCAAGAATAATCGGCAAAGAAGGCCGCAACATCAAGGAACTTGAAGAAAAACTTGGCTTGAGGATAGACGTTTCTCCAAGAGTCGCCACTATGGGCAAGGAAGCCAAGTTTGTCTACGATGAATCGGGCGGATACATACTCTTTAACTTTAACGAGCGGCTTCAGGGCCATGTAGCGAATTTTCACGTTGACGGCGAGTATCTGTTCTCGGCGACCATAGGGAAAGGAGGAAGCGTCCGGGTTTCAAAAACAAGCGACACGGGCAAGGAACTAATGAAGGCATTGGTCAAGGGAAGCCTCACTACATTCGTGTAGCTCTTTAAAAACTTTACCTTCAAATATGAAATACAGAAAATAAATGAAACTCACTACATTCGTGTAGCTCTTTAAAAACCCACCGCTTTCAAGCGGTGGGTTTGCACATCGAATTCCCGTTGTTTCATCCGCCGTATTAATACGGCGGAATTCGATGTTTAAAGGTTTCTTTGAGATTTATTTCAGCAAGCTCGCGTAGCTCAGCTTGGACAGAGCACTTCCCTCCTAGAGGTGACCTGAGCCGCAAGGCGATGAAGATTCCTGGAGTGAGGAAGGGGTCGCGCGTTCAAATCGCGTCGCGGGCGTTTCAGTATTTGCCGAAAAAAGACCGTGTGTTGTGTCGGAGATTGATTATCCCCGCAAATCCGCTATTCACGCTTTGTTTAATAAATGGTTTTCTCACACAAGATGTTGCGTTTTGATAAATCTATGGCACAGCCTGTTGTGGCCATAAGGGATTATTTAAAGCGTGAATTCCACCGGTCTCGGACCGGTGGTGGGGTACGGGGTGGAACCCCGTCGTTCTAATTCATTGAAGAACAAAAAGGATGGGGAGCGAAACCGCCCTGCCATCGTTAATGCCAATTAGATGTAGGCAGGGCGGTTTCTTAAAGGCTTCCCAAGGCAAAGAGTTTGTTAGAGGTAGCTCTAGTTTTGCAAGGTTGAAAGTGCACGTGACTTTCAAGGTTAAGTACTGCCATCGTATCTTTGGATGGGACACGCTTCGCGAGGAGTGCAGTAGACTTTTCTATGAAGTTGCAGAAAAGCAAGGAGTCGTTATAGAATGTGAAATTAGCCGCGTTCCATTCATAATTGAGTTCCGAGAGGTTGCCTTCCATGACGGATATGTTTATTCCGACAGAG
>JAGVVY010000033.1 GCA_018304585.1 Candidatus Aenigmatarchaeota archaeon
ACGGAATATACTCCCTCATTTGAACGTTGCGAAGCGTCCCCACGAACGACCCGTCTATACCGTTGCCAGAATGGTCGGGTATTGCCCGCCCCCCGGCAAGATTAAGCTCGTCGAATTTCCAGTAGCCTTTCGTGGACGACAAATAATCAAAGGCAACAGCGTCCCCTGTCGTGTTTCCAGGCGAATCTATTTCCAGTGCTCCGCCCATGCCTTCGCCGGAAAGTATACCTATTTCGTTGACCGCGAAGACTGCCGTATCGCCTGCCGGGATTTCCGCCACGGACGGCGCGAAGCTCACGGACTGCCCGGCTACCTTGACGCTCACCAAGCTTGTGCTTAGCGGCGTCAATCCTGTGTTCCTTACCGTGACGTCATTGCCCGCCGCTCCTTCAAAGCTCAGCGTACCGATGTTGATATCCACATTAATGCTGTAGCTGCTTGCGCCGGGAATTGCGACATCAAGCTGTTTTGTCCCGGTTTGCGCCGGCATAGCCGAGATGTCTATGGTATAAGTTCCCTCGGCCCCGGACTCAAGCGAATCCGGGCCGCTGAAGGAAACTGTATCATCGTCCAGCTTCATGATTATATCCGACTTCTGTATTGGCACCGCTCCCGTATTCTTGAGCGTGACAACGTTGCCCTCGGCGGAAATAAGCTCCGTCGTCCCCGCGTCAAGCTGCATCGTCGTGCTTTGGCTGTTTCCGGGCACCGAAACGACTATCGTCCTCTCCCCGCTGCCGAAGGGGACCGTCACATCAAACGTCTTTGACGAGCCCGGCGCTATCTCGCCAGCGCCGCCGTAGGGCAATACATCGGCCGGCACGCCGTCCACGAACACGCCGACGTTGTCCGTGCTTATCGGCTCGGTGCCTACATTTTTGATTGTGACCTTCCCGTTGCTCACGTCCACGATCTCGGCCGTCTGGAGCGCCTTGTTCGCCTGCCCTGCTATCGTGATCAACAATAGCAAAATGACGGCTATCACCGGGGTAATGCCTTTCATGGTTATAGTTTCCGTCCGCTGTATATAAAACTTGCGGGTTACAATAAACCATATATGATAATCGAAAAAGCGCTGAAAATACTGAAGCAACCGGTCTGCGATAACTGCCTTGGCAGGCAGTTCTCCCAGCTTCTTTCCGGCTTTACGAATGCCGAAAGGGGCCGTGCCATACGGATGGTTGTGGCCATGGCAGCGGACGCCGGCGACGCAAGCATAGACGCATCCAGCGTTCCCGGCTTCAAGTTGCGCAACAAGCCGTCGGTTTCAGAGTGCCCTGAGTGCTCGGTATGCTTCGGAATTTTCAACGAGCTTGGCAAATACGCAAAGAAGGCTGCGGCACAGGCCAAAAAAACTGAATTCTCCACGTTCCTTGTAGGCACCCGCCCTTCTTCCGAGCTTGCAGCCGCCGAAGACGCCCTGTGGGAACGGGTCGGCATAGACCACTGCGAACCCCTGAAAGCGGAGATAAACCGCGAGGTAGGAAAGCTCATAGAGAAGCAAATAGGCAAGAAATTCTCGGCAAAGCAACCGGACGTCGTTTTTCTCATTGACCTGACTGCCAAGGCCGTGGGCATGGAGATAAACCCATTTTTCATTTACGGAGAATACCAGAAGCTAAAAAGGGGCATACCCCAGACAAGGTGGCCTTCCGGCAAGTACAAGACGTCGGTCGAGCAGATAACCGCAAAGCCGTTTATGCGGGCTACTGGGGGAAGCGGCCATAAATTCCACGGTGCAGGTCGCGAAGACATAGACGCCCGCTGCCTTGCATGGAGGCCGTTCGTGCTTGAGATACTCGATCCGAAAAAACGTGATATTGATGCTGCCGCGCTTGCAAAAAAGGTCGGCGCCGGCGTCAAGATTAGGAACGCCCGGCTCTCCGACATAGCGGAAGTCCGGAAACTCAAGGAAGCCCGGCTTGACAAGACTTACCGGGCATTGGTCAAATGCTCCGCGCCTGTCTCAAGAAAAGACCTCGCGAAGCTCTCTGCGCTGAAGCAGATCGGCCAGCAAACCCCGCGTAGAGTTCTTCACAGGCGCTCGGACTTGATGAGAAGGAGGTCCGTTAAAGGGATAAAGGCAAAATACATAAACGCCAAATCATTCGAGCTTACAGTCAAGGGCGAAAGCGGCCTTTACATCAAGGAGCTCATATCCGGCGACGAGGGAAGGACAACCCCTTCGGTTTCCGCAATTCTTGGCGTTCAGTGCGTATGCAAAGAGCTTGACGTTATTGAAGTCCATGTGAAATGATTAGCACGAAGGCGCCTCTGTATACCTATCTGATGCGTCCGCGCACTGGGTAGTGACCCGCGCCTCCGCGAAATCCCCGGCGCAGGAAAGAATGCCTTTCCCTTCGTCGAACCTTTGCCACATCACAAGCCCTGTCTGGTTCATCTCAAGGCCGTTCATGGATAGGTTTATCTCAGTGTCCGAAAGCACCCTGTTCCATATCTTCACGTCGTCTATCGTGCCGTCGAATCTCCATGTGCCCGGGTTTACTGCGCCTATCACCAGATTTTTTGAAGAAATATCTATGTTGCCGACAGTCGAAATATTTCGCGTGCTCTCTTTGATGCCGTCAATGTATATCGTCGCATTCCCGTCGCGGTCGGCGGTGACCGTTATATGATGCCATTCGCCCATTGCCACCTGTGTATTGCCGTCGAATTGTACGTTGTTTGCGGCAAAGCCGCCGGTATCGTTGCTTATCCCGAATCTCAGTCTGTCATCCCCGGCTCCGCGCCCTGAAATATAATATCCTTTCGTGTTGCCCTCTGCGGTTCCCTTAAACAATATGATGTTTTCGCTCTGTCCGGTTTTTGAATCCCGTTTGATCCATGCGCTCAGGGTGAAGTCCGTTGACGCCCCGAAATTAATGGAATTTGAGTTTGTGACGTTTACGTGATCGTTCACGCCGTCAAATGTCATCGCCGAGCCGCTCTTGCCGGAAAGCGTGAACGCGCATGCGCTTCCCATGTCGTTGCACGTGCCGTTGTTCCCGTACGGCGAGGAGTCCGACACCCTGCTGGAAAGCGCGGGGAATTTGAACTCCAGCCTGCCGATATCGCCGCGGTTCAGCGTGACAGTGTTGTTCGCAGTGAAATTATTGCCGAGGCGGTCGAATATCTGCGCGCTTATGACCCTTAGCCCGTCAACGTCCCCGCTGTTCCTGACGGCAAGAACGGCTGTCCCGTTGCTGCCGGCGGAAACGTACGCTTTGTCTATGCTTATAGAAGCGCCAGCGCACTGGATGGCGCCCGCGCTCCTGTTGTCCACGGTCCGCTCGGCGCCGGAAAACGTCGAAGTAGTCCAGCCGGAAACCATGCTCGCCGCGACAATCGTGGCGGGGCTTCATCCTTATCTTGTATATGCGCTCCGAGTTGTCGTCAAGCACTATTGCCACGCCTTTCAGCTTCGGCAGTTCGTTGAGGTATTTGGCTATGTCAAAAAGCATGTACGTCTGCATTATTGATTTCAATGAATCCACGTCCTCCTCGGCGGTGAGCCTGTGCGATATGATGATGTCGCATTGCGAAAGAACGTCCGGATGC
The DNA here is from genome assembly GCA_018304585.1 of Candidatus Aenigmatarchaeota archaeon. Lineage (GTDB taxonomy): Archaea > Aenigmatarchaeota > Aenigmatarchaeia > GW2011-AR5 > GW2011-AR5 > JACQID01. The sequence goes on from JAGVVY010000033.1 coordinate 3,559, forward strand.
AGTTTCATGGGCCTTTGCGTCGCAAACACAACGGATATCCCCGGCTGCCTTCCTTCCTTGACTATCTTATTGAGCATTTCTGACGAAGGCGTTGCCTCGTCCGACGGCACGAAATTGTGCGCCTCGTCAACGAGAATCCACGGTATCGGAACCCTCGCCTCGCCGAAGAACTCCATTTCCGCGAGCTCCTCTTTCCTGCGGGAAGCGGTCCTTTCCGCGAATATTCTCCTGCCGATGATGGCCAGCATCAGCGCCCTCACGTTCTGCGGCGTGAGGCTGAAGTCCATTACAGACAGCTTCCCCGGCACCAGAAGCGGCGGCATACGGGAAGAGCCGAATATCCCCCAGCCTGCGGCGTTCCTCAGCATGCCTTCAAGCGTTTTTTTCTCGGACTCGAAACCCTCTTCTGCCCTGGCCTGCGATACCATGTCCGCTATCGCATATCCGCGGCTCATCCTCCCAAGCACCATCTGCAGCAGAGTGCCGAGCGGCTCCGTTGCTTCGAGCCCGAAAACGCTCAGCCAGTCTTCTCCTGTAAGCTCGGACGGAGCGAACGAGAACGAGCCGTCGTAGTCCACGCCTGCATCGGTAAAAGCCTTTGTCTGGCCTTCCGGCACGTACACGGCCGCGCGAAACCCCACGGGCGGCTGGTTCCATTCCCTCAGAGCCATTATGTCTTTTTCATTCGGCGTCTTCATGGTCCAGAATATTCCCTGAGTGTCTATCACGATTGTGCATAATTTGTTCCGTATCTCATCAGGCAGCGTTTGGAGCCCTTCTGCTATAATTCCTATAGAGTAGCTCTTCCCTTCGCCGCGCTTGCCGCAAACCGTCATCACGTGCGGCCGCGCAACGTCAAGAAACACGTCTGTAGTGAGATGGGCATCCTCGCCGTCGCCCACAAGGTTTTTTCCTATGAGAATTACTCCCCGCTTGCCGTAAATTTCCCTGTCTTTCTGGTCCCTTCCGATGATTGTTTCCATGGGCAATTATAATCTGTGGTTTCACGTATTTATTCTTCAGCCGGAAACCTGCGCGACCATCAGGCCGAGCGTGACGATGCATGCAAGCCAGAGCCTGATATCCCATGCAAATACCTTGCTGCCGTCAAGCGGCGGCAACGGCAACATATTGAAGAACGCAAGCCAGACGTTTATCGATACCGCCAAAGAAGCGACTGCGCCTAACGGGATAATCCTGTCTGCGGCAAAAAACGCGAGCGCCAAAATCACGTTCGTCATCGGGCCGGCAACGGATATTATTCCATTGGCCGTTCTTGACAGAGACGGCCTGCCCCACACGTCGGATTTCGGATATATGTATACGGCTCCCGGCGCCGCAAATACCCAGCCGAAAAGGGAAGACGCAAGGGCTATTGCGATTCCCGTCCTCCACATGCGGAATTCCGCATGGGCTCCGTACTTTCTGGCCACGGCCCTGTGCGCAAGCTCATGAAGCATGAAACCCAAAGACACTGCAATCAGTGACAAAAGAAACGCTTCAACCGTGAGAAACCGTATTCCCGGAATCCCGCCTGCCATTGCAAGGCTGAACGCGAGCGCAAGCGCTCCTGCGGAAATGACTATGTCTTTCAATTCCCGTTGTTCCATGGAAACCGCCGCAAGCATAATGGAGGCGCGCCTTTAGTGGCTGCATACGACATGCAAGACTTGTCCCCGCCCTTGCTCCGCCCGGCTGGCCCCTGAGCACCTCAGGCATGGTTTACGGCTGCTCCCTTCCGGGCCTGACCGGCTTCGCCATGCAGAAATCCCAGAGGACCGGGCATCTTTGCTCGGACAAGGGGCCCCGCATGCAATATGCAACGCCTTCGGGCTTCGGTCCCGGCTGAAGCGGCTTGCCGGCTACAGGCGCCCGCTAAACGCCCGACCTAGCCTCCGAATTTAATTTCCCGGCAACATACTTAAATGACATTATGGAACCGCCTTCCATCAGCATACCGGTTTTTGCCTGTAAGTATCTGATGCGTCCGCGCACTGGGTAGTGACCCGCGCCTCCGCGAAGTCATTGGGGCAGGAAAGAATGCCTTTCCCTTCGTCGAACCTTTGCCACATCACAAGCCCTGTCTGGTTCATTTCAAGGCCGTTCATGGATAGGTTTATCTCCGTGCCTGATAGGTCGCGGTTCCATATTTTCACTTCATCCATGGTGCCGTTGAAATATTCGCTCTGCGTCTGCGAGCTGCCTATGAGCAACGGGCTTGGGAATGTAACAAGATTTCCCAGAAGCGCATCGGTACTGTTCATCAAAACTCCATCCTGATAAAACGAAACCGTGCTCCCGTTGTACCGCACTGCTATATGCTGCCACACATTATTGCTTACGACTTCGTTTTGCGTGCCGGCGCTAAAATTATTCAACATGCCTTTGAACTGCGCATAAACGGCATTATGGTTGCTTGCTCCGCGGATGAACAAAACGTAATTATAAGACGTAAGAGGATCGACGCTGAAATTTCCCTTTCTCAATACGCTATAAAAGCTGCGCGCATCAGTTCCCCCCGGCTTTACCCACATTTCCATCGTGACAGCCGCTGACGATATATTCAGGCTGGAAGAATCCGAAATATTGATGTAATCGTTTATTCCATCAAATTCTGTTGCGGAGCCGCTCTTGCCTGAGAGCGTGAAGCTGCATCCCTCGCCCATGTTGGTGCACGCGCCGTTGTTCCCGTACGCAGAAGAGTCTATTGTGGCGTTCACGGACGCGGGAAACTTGAACTCCAGCCTGCCGATATCGCCCCTGTTGAGCGTCACGCTGTTGTTCGCGGTGAAGTTGTTGCCGAGGCGGTCGAATATCTGCGCGCTGGTTACCCTCAAACCGTCAACCTCGCCGCTGTTCCTGACGGCGAGGGCCGCGCTGCCCCCGCTGCCTGCGGAAACAAACACGTTATCAATACTTATGCCGGCGGTTGAGCACTGGATGGCGCCCGCGCTCCTGTTGTCCACGGTCCGCTCGGCGCCGGAAAACGTCGAAGTAGTCCAGCCGGAAACCATGCTCGCCGCGACAATCGTCATCATAAAGCTATAGGTTGCCGTGATTTAAAAGTTATCCGAACCTTTCACTATAACAATTTAAGCGTTCACGGCCTAATAAAACGATGAAATTCCCGTTGTTCGGAAAGGACGAAGAGGACAATCCCGCGCCGTCAGACGAGCAGTATGCTGAATTGCCTGAAGATTCCGCCGTCATGCGAATGAAGGTCATGGTGGAAAAGCTTGACGGCCTTCCAAGCGTGGACAAGATAATGCGCAAGGTTCGGGAAGGCAACATAGTTATAGCGTCCATAAGGGACTTGAAGGAAGCGAATACCGAAGAGCTGAAGCACTGCATATCCCGGATGAAAACGGCTTGCATGAACATAAACGGCGACATAGCGGGCGCCGGCGAGGAATGGATAATCATAACCCCCTCTTCGGCAGGCATATACAGGGAAGCGGCTTTGCCCTCGGAACCAAAGAGTGAATCTGAATGACTTTCTGGTTCTGCGCGTCGTGCCGCAAAACTTGGCACTCTTATATCATTAGCCCGGATTCCGTGAAAAAGGTTCGCTGTTTCAACTGCCTCGCGCCGGGCGCCATGAGGCTCAAGGACGAAAGCCTTAGGATGATAGACGGCAAGATGACGTACGACGACTATCTCTGGTTCAGGAAGAACAACGGCCGCATCGTGAAGAGGAACGGCTTGGGAAGGAAGAAAGTTTCATCGGTGGTATAATTATTTCTGGCATCGTCGGACAGTCCTTTCATTCCCCTGTCTTCTCCATCAAGAAAAAGTCCATGTCTTCCAGATAATTTTTGAGTTCAGCCGTGAACCGCGCCGCCTCGGCGCCGTCAAGTATGCGGTGGTCGAATGAAAGCGAAAGCGGCATCATCTTGCGTATTTCTATCTTGCCGCCGCGCACAACGGGCTTCTCGCGTATCGCGCCCGTTGCAAGTATGGCGGATTCCGGCGGGTTGATTATAGGCGTTGCAAATATGCCGCCTATCGAGCCGACGTTTGTTATCGTAAAGGTGCCGCCCCTCGTTTCTGAAATGTCGAAAGACCTGCTTTTTATTTTTGCCGTAAGCGCCTCAATCTCCTTGGCCGTCTGCATTATGCTCTTTATCTCGGCCCGTTTTATGTTAGGGACTATCAATCCGTCATCGGCATCAACGGCGAACCCTATGTTGTAGTATTTCTTCAGTACTATCTCGTCTTCCTCCATAGTCGCGTTCAGGTAGGGGTGGTTCTTCAGCGCCTCAACGACGGCTTTGATGATGAACGGCAAGTATGTAAGCTTTACGCCCTGCTTTGCGGCATTGCCTTTCTCCTTTTCGCGGTGCGCGGCAAGGTCCGTCACGTCGGCCTCCTCAAAATGCGTGACGTGCACGGCAGTCGAATGCGAGCGCACCATGTTGGCAGCTATGGCCTTGCGGATCCCTTTCAGCGCCACCCTGTCTACGTAGCCGTAGAAGTCGTACTTCTTCGTTACTTTTATGCTTGTGACTTTTTCTTCCTCGGAGCCATGTTCTGCCGTGGCATTCCTTACGTCGTTTTCCGTGATCCTTCCGTCCTTGCCCGTGCCTGTTATTTCCTCTATGTTAACGCCCAATTCTTTTGCAAGCCTCCTGACAACGGGAAGAACGGGCTTTCCGCTTTCTTCCCTCGGCGCAGAAGCAGCCCGGGTTGCTGCAATAGGTCCCGTCTCCTCTTCCGCCTCTTCAAGCTGCCCCACGACCGAAACCGATTTTTTCTGCTGCGCCATCGCCGGCACTCCGCCGACTGCGGCTTTCTCGCCCCTCTCGCCTATCGTCACAAGCGTCTCGCCGACCTGCACGGTATCGCCGGGCTGGTGATGGAGCTTCAATATCACGCCGTCCTGCGGCGCGGGTATTTCAACAATTGCCTTGTCCGTCTCCATATCGGCTATGACATCATGCTCCCTGACTGCATCGCCCTCCTTTACCCGCCATCGGACTAATTCGCCTTCGGCTATGCCTTCGCCGACGTCAGGAAACTTGAACTCCGTTGCCATGCTAAAACTCCATACACTCCTTTACCGCGGCGCCGATCCTTTCCGCGTTGGGCAGATTATAATCCTCCATCTGCGGAAGCGGCATTATGATGTCAAAGCCCGCGACGCGCTTCACCGGCGCCTTCAGGCTGAGCAACAGCCTTTCGTGTATCAATGCGGAAATTTCCGCACCCATGCCAAGCGTACGGGGGGCTTCGTGAACTATCACGGCACGCCCTGTCTTCTTGACGCTTTTTTCTATTGTTGCAAAGTCCAGCGGGCTCAGCGTTCTCAAGTCTATTATCTCTATGCTATGATTAGAAACTTCCGCCGCCTTGATGCATTCCCTGACCATTGAGCCGTAGGCGATAAGCGTAATGTCTGCGCCTTCCCGCGCAACTTTCGCCTCGCCTATGGGAACCGTATAATCTTCTTCGGGCACGTCCTCCTTTACAGCACGGTATATGCGCTTCGGCTCCATGAATATTACGGGGTCCGGGCTGCGTATGGCAGATGCAAGAAGGCCCTTCGCATCGTAAGGCCCGGACGGTATCACGACCTTGAGCCCGGGCGTGTGAACGAAAAACGTTTCAGGCGAATCGGAGTGGTGCTCAAGCGCCTTTATGCCGCCGCCGTAAGGGAATCGCAGCACCATCGGCACCGTATATCTTCCGCGCGTCCTGTTCCTCACCCTTGCCATGTGATTCACTATCTGGTCCATTGCCGGCTGCACGAATCCGTCGAACTGCACCTCTGCAACGGGCCGAAGTCCGTACGCAGCCATGCCTATGCCCACGCCTACGATGGCAAGCTCGGCGAGCGGCGTGTCAATCACGCGGCCCGGAAACTTCTCAAGCAATCCTTCTGTCACGCGGAACACCCCGCCGTCCCTTCCGACGTCCTCCCCGAGGATGACGACGTTCCCGTCCCGCTTCATCTCCTGCTCCAGCGCCATGTTAAGCGCAGTGACCGTGTTGGCTTTCATTTCTTTTCACCGAACGACTTCATGTAATTCATCTGTTCCTTCAGGTTTTGCGGCATCTCCGCATAGACATAATTGAATATGTCCTCCGGCTTCTGCTTCGGCACGGCCTCGGCGTCAGCGACAGATTTGTCCACGTCTTTGCGCGCCTCTTCGCGGATTGCCTGGAATTCCCCTTCGCTCATCGTGTTGTTTGCGAGCAGGTATCGTTCCATCCGAATTATGGGGTCTTTCTTTTCCCATGCTTTGACTTCCGCGTCATTTCGGTATTTTGTGGCGTCATCCGCTGTAGTGTGATCCGCAAGGCGATAGGTGACGCATTCTATAAGCGTTGGGCCGTTGCCTTGCCTTGCCCGTGCAACCGCGTCGGAAGCCGCCTTGTAAACGGCAAACAGGTCGTTGCCATCGACCTGCACTCCGGGAAAGCCGCACGCTATCGCTTTTTGCGCTATCGTTTCCGCGGCAGTCTGCTGCGCCCGCGGCACGGAAATCGCATACTGGTTATTCTCGCAGACGAAGACAACGGGTGCCTTGAACACGCCTGCGAAATTCATCGCTTCATAGAAATCCCCTTTCGACGAGGCGCCGTCGCCGAGGAAAACCATCACGGCTATCTTGTCGCCGCGCATCTTCGCGGCCATTGCCGCGCCTACCGCATGCGGATTTTGCGTTGAAACCGGAATGGCAAAGGGAAACATATTCACGCCTTTGGGTATATTCATGCCGCGCTCGTCGCCCTTGAAATATTGTATTATCAGCCTGGCCGGCATGCCTTTCAGCAGCATGGCCGCGCCGTCCCTGTACATGGGAAAAAGCCAGTCGCTCTTTGACAAGGCGGAAGCGGCTCCGACCTGCGACGCCTCCTGGCCGCGCAAAGGGGCATAAACGCCACAGCGCCCTTCACGCTGGAGCTTCAGCATAGTCTCGTCAAGCGTGCGGGCAAGGACCATCACCCTGTACATCGCCTTCACGGCCTCCGCGTCAAGCGCAGGCATGAGATTTTTGTCAACATTGCCGCTTTCGTCCATGACATGGATGTAGGGAACGTGAAAACTTGCTGCGATTTTGTCGGGCATGATAGTATTTCCGGCCGGCCGGACTTAAAGTTTTTATAAGGATTAAATTTTATCAAATTATAGGGTAAACACCTATTGGAACGCTTTTGAAAATATTGTATGTATGCGACTACGCTGAATATACTTCTTTGCCTTGATTCTCTTTACATCATCCGCATCCGTATCAAAAATTCCACTCACTTTCTCGAAGGTCGGATTAAACATTATAACATATATGATACCGATACTTCTCCCGTTCTTCGCCAATTCCATTCGGTGCATGGATGTTTCACTGTTTTCATATGAGATTTCCGACCTTGCTGTTACGTTAGCACCCCTGAATTTATCGCATAATTTTTTCTCCAAGTTTTTTACGAAAGAATCCATTTCGCTCTTGTCTACATCTATCATGAATATCGGATTGTATTTGTGAAGCTGAACTAACCGAGAAATCGTAACGTCAATGATTTTAGTTTTGCCGCCTTCGGATTTAACCAATATTTCATACGGCCGCCAATCATCGGCTATCATATTAAAATAACGGTCTTGAATAGGCTTACGAATAGCATATTTACTTGCTGCGTTTTGATCGAAGCATAAAATTTGGTGATTGATTAAAATTCGTACCAGCGATTCCTTCTTTTTAGTGTTTTAATGCGATATAATGCATTATGCGCAGAAATTCAATGTACGTACATGGCA
>JAGVVY010000003.1 GCA_018304585.1 Candidatus Aenigmatarchaeota archaeon
CAAGCGAGGAGAATATCACGGATATTATCAGCATCGGGAAAACGACCAGCAGTAGGACGGACATCCTGTTCCTTGCGAAGCCTTTCAGGTTGGCGGATATCAGCGCAACGGTCTTTGACATTTATTTTTCCTCCATTGCAAGCCTGCCTGAGAACAGGCTGTTCAGAAGCCCCTCAAGATTTTTCGCCTTCTTCTCGCGGATTGCCTCAAGTATCCGCTCCGTGCCGTAGTATTTCCCCTCGAGCACAAGCCCGAACTTGGTGCATCGCTTCTGCATATCCCCAAGTATGTGGCTGGATATTATGATTATCCTGTCTTCCCGCGCAAGGTCGGCAAGCAGTTCCCACACGAACTGCTGGACGGAAACGTCCAGGCCGTTGAACGGCTCGTCAAGTATTATTACGGAAGGATCCTGTATCAGGGCCGCGGCAAGGTCCGCCCTTTTCCGCATGCCGCCGGACAATTCTATTATGCGCTTCTTCCTGCTCTTTTCAAGGCCGAGGCGTTTCAGCAGGCTCGACGTCTTTTCCTCCAATTCTTTCCTTTTCACGCCGTGCAGCTCGGCGAACGTGGCTATGTTCTCCTCCACCGTAAGGAAAGGGAACAGGGCGTTGTCCTGGGGCGAATAGCCCGCGATTTCCGCCATGCCGGTTTCGGAGTCCCCGGACTTCACCGTTATTTTGCCCGAAAGCGGCCTCCTGAGGCCCGTGAGCGTTTTTATGAGAATGGACTTTCCCTCGCCTGACCGGCCCACAAGGCCAAGAATGTCGCCGCCGCAGAGGGAAAACGATATGCCCGATACCCTGAATTTTTCGACGCCGACCGCCAGATCTTTCGCTTCCAGCGTCACGGGTTCCATGGTATCAGAGATATGTGGACGGAAAAGCTATTTTAAGATATCCAAAGAGTCTGTAGTCATGCTAGTCGGAGTCGTAGGCAAGCCCAACGTCGGCAAGAGCACCTTCTTCAAGGCGGCGACCCTTGCAGAGGTCAAGATAGCGGATTATCCTTTCGCGACGATAGAGCCCAATCATAGCGTCGGCTTCGTCAAGGTCGCGTGCGCTGAAAGGCATTTCAACGTCAAGTGCAACCCACGCTACGGATATTGCATAGACGGCACGCGCTTTGTACCCATAGACATGATAGACGTTGCCGGCCTTGTTCCGGGCGCGCACGAAGGCAGGGGCATGGGCAACCAGTTCCTCAATGACCTGAACCAGGCAGACGTGCTGATACACGTGATAGACGCGTCAGGCACGACGAACGAGAAAGGCGAGCGCACGCAGGGCTACGATCCGGCAGAGGACGTGAAGTTTCTCGAAGAAGAATTGGATTACTGGTATCTTGGAATACTCAAGAAAGGCTGGGCCAAGTTCTCCCGCACCTTGCAGCACGGGGAAAAGGAGGTGGCAAAGGAGCTTGCAGAGCAGATGTCCGCGTTCAGCGTCAAGGAAGAGCTGATGAACGAAGCGGTCGCAACGCTGAAGCTTGACACGGAAAACGTGTCGTTATGGACCGACGAACAGATGCTTGCACTGTCGAGTTTCCTGAGGAAAAAAACAAAGCCCATGATAATTGCCGCGAACAAGATGGACAAGGGCGACGCGGAAAAAAATCTCGCAAAGCTGAAAGAGCGGTTCCCGCACCTGAAGATAATACCCTGCTCGGCAGAATCCGAACTCGCTTTAAGGGAAGCGCACAGGGCAGGCATGATAAGCTACATACCCGGCGAGAAGGCGTTTTCCGTCAAGGACGCCGCCCGCATGAACGACAAGCAAAAAGCGGCACTTGAATTCATACACAATAGCGTTCTTGAGAAATACGGCACCACTGGAGTTCAGGACGTGCTCAATGAAGCCGTGTTCGGGATGCTGCAATATATGTATATATTCCCCGGCGGCCTCAACAAGCTTCAGGACAGGGAAGGCAACGTGCTTCCTGACTGCTTTCTTCTGCCGCCAAAATCAACGGCTCTTGATTTCGCTTACAGGATACATACGGATATAGGCAAGGCGTTTATCCGGGCCATAGACGTGAAGACGAGGATGGTAGTAGGCAAAGAGCATCTTCTCAAATCCGGGGACGTCGTTGAGATAATCACAAGCAGATAATTTATTCATCGGGCACATGCCTTTGGAAATATTGCGATTCCGTGCCATTGCGCGAAAGGCGCCGGCATATTCAAAATATTGCGCCTTTCACTATATCTCTTGCAGCTCGCTGCTGCATTTCGTTAGGATTTTCGGCCTGCCTTTGCCGACAAGAACCGTATCCTCTATCCTTACCCCGCCGATGCCTGGAATATAGATCCCTGGCTCGTTCGTGACTACCATGTTTTTCTTGAGCGGGAAATTGCTGTTCGTCCCCAGAACGCCGCCGTCATGAATTTCCAGGCCCACTTCATGGCCCAAAGAATGTATGAATGTGCCTTTGAAATTCCTGTCAATTATTTTCCGCGCTTCCCTGTCGGCATCGCTGCCGTTCGCGCCGTCTTTTATCACGTCCATTGCGGCGTCCTGTGCCTCCTTGACGGCCGCGTACATCGATTTCATCTTCCCCGACGCCCTGCCAAAGATGAAAGTCCGCGAAAGGTCGGATGCGTATCGCATGTATTCGGCCCCGAAGTCTATCAGCACAAATTCGTTTTTCTTCAGTTTCCGCAGAGAAGCCGTATGATGGGGCCTTGAAGCGTTCCCGCCAAAAGCCACTATGGGAGGAAATGCTATGTTCGTGGCTCCCATCTCGTACTGCAGCTCGGCAAGCTTCGCCGACATATCCCTTTCGGTGACGCCTTCCTTCAGACAAGCGGGAAACTCCTCTGCCGCCCTGGCGGATATCCGGCAGGCCTCTTCTATGGCTTTGATCTCTTTCCCGTCCTTTATTGAGCGCGCCCGCGCAAACGCCGGGGTTATGTCCTTCATTTCCGCCTTGATCACGCTGCAAAGCCTGTTATAATCCGTGTAGGAAAGGTAGCTCCCGCTCAGGCCCACCGTCTTCACGCCGGAAAGAAGATTCCTCACGGCCGCTTCCCCTGCCTCTTTCGACCCGAAAACCTGAACGTCAAGGGCCGTTTCCTTTCTGGCTATGTCTTTCTCAAGGCGGGACGTGAGCAGGGTTGCCTTGCCGTTTTTTCGCGCGATTATTATTGAATGCTCGAACACCCCGGAGAGTATGCCGCTTACATGGAAGAAATTCGGGTCCAGCGACGGATACGACCCGTTGACTATGACGAAGGCGTCAACGTTCGACGACGAAAAAATTTTCCTTATCCGTTCTTTCATGGCATGTTTCACCGCAGTATCGGTATTATCTGTTCCTGAAGAAGCGCCTGATGACATTTATGTCGCCTGCGCCGTTCTCGGTTATGCCCACGTAAAGCTTCTTCTCTTTCTTATCATCGGCATATTTTATTATCATCTCGCCCGTAAACCTGCCGCCAGGGAGATATTCAACCGATTTTATCTGCCTCTTCTGGATTATGGACTTCAGGCCGGCCCTGGAAAGCGCGCTTGCCCACGGCTCTATGATCACGCAGTCCTGAAGTATTTCGACCTTGTTTATGACAAGCATCATCACAAGCCACAAACCTGCCATTAAAACAAGGCCGGGAACCTGCCCTTCCGGAACATACGCAGCAATATATGCCACTATCAGAAATATCGGGACGTTGAAAACAAGGAAGAAACGGGATCGAAGCGAATTGAGAACCACTATCCTGCTCTTCAGCTTTTCCATTGATATCTTCTCTTTCGGCTGCTACTTAAGCTTTATCTTGTGAAACTTAGTATTCTGAAAGCCTCGGCATACGCCATGCCAGCCTTCCTGCCGGTTTCCGCTGCCCATTGACGCACCCATTTTTCCATTTCTCCCGGATTCACCTGCGACTTGTGGCAAAGGAGCGCCGTTATTTTAGCGTCAATAAACCCGCTTGCATCCTCATAGCGGTTAGGTTCGCCCCCGAAAAACCAGAATTCCTTCGGGGTCCAAGGCTCCCCGGCTTCCGGATAAAAGTTGGCGTTTCCTGCCGCAGGGTATCCGGCATCAAACACAGCCGCTGCCATGACCCTGTGGTCCTTGTGATAACGGTGGACGCTGTCGAATTTCTGGGCGGCGGGATCCATGGACATAAGAATATCAGGCTTCTTCTCCCTTATCTCATGGACAAGCCGGCGACTCAGGTCGTCATTATTCTCAAGCTCGCCGTCAGTGAATTTCAGGAACGTGACGCTTTTTACGCCTAACACGGCAGCCGAGTTCCGCTGCTCCCCCTCTCGTACAAGGGCGAATTGCCCGGGAGAAGCGTCTATTCCATGCTTTCCCTTCTGCCCGCCCGTTGCAATTACGTAATGGACTTCGTGCCCTTCCGCGGTCTTCTTTGCCACGGTGGCGCCGCAGACGAAGTCCGCATCGTCCGGATGCGCCGAGAAAACCAGTATCCTCATGATTTTCATTGCGCTGAATTTATAAAAAACCGCATTTTATTACGGCGCCCCGTATTCCCTGTAAACAAGATAACCGGCAGGATTTTCGCACAAATCCCTTGCTTCAATCGTCTGGTTGAACATGTCGTTGACGGCGTTCTTTATAGCTTCGTTCGTGCCCTGGACGGCATAGCCTTCGTTACTGGCCTTGCCGCAGGCCTTCAAAAGCGCGGAAATGTGCGCATTGTACCTCTGGTCATCCACCGCGGCAAGGCAGCTTGTCGCGTTGCCGGCGCACAAATCCGACGTCATGTTCTTGTCCGAGAACGACCAGCATTCGCTGTACCCGGCCACGGAAACGCAGTTAAGGGAGCCGCCAGTAAAATAAAGCAATGCCATGCCAACTATGAAAAGTATGGACGGCAAAATCTTGTTCATACTTAGATTTTCTCCCCGCCGGAATAAATAGATTGGCTGCAACGACTTTTATACAACGATGACCATATTCTATAATGGCATCAGATCAGAAGGAGCTTCTACAAAAAATACGGCATATTTTTCTGATGGCCCATGATATGGCAATAAATGCTACTTCCCATTTGCCAGAAAATCAGAAGGTTGCCACAGGCAGAATCAATGAAGGCAATCTTGATTTTGCCGCATGGGAGATGGCAGAGATTGTAAAGCAATTGCAGGAAGGAAAGGATATCTTCCCAAAACTTGCCGACTTCTTTCTGAAAATGGCATATAATTATCATATATTTGTCGACGCTAACAAAAGAACTACATACACTCTCATCAAAATAATCCTTTATGCGGATAAATTCCATTTGAAAACTAACTATGCTAAAGACTATCATTTCATAGTGGAGGTCGCCGCGGGCTTGAAAACCCGCGAAGAAATAGAAGCATGGCTCCGCCAGAAGAGCGAACAATTACGGGAAGACGTGAACATATCCATAGAAGATGAACTAAAAGAGGCTATATAGGATAGTATTTTGTGGGCTGTCAAGTCTTCTGGATACGGAAACGAACCCCAAAAACGCCAAATCGTAGGCGTCTTTCATAAGTAAGGTATATCTCCAGAATTTAGTCTTCTATCTATTTCGGATAAGAAAAGAAATGTTATTCTTTCTTATGCGACTGCCAAAACTTCCAAAACCACAATGCCTCCCACTATGAGGATGACAACGACTTTTACTAAATCTATTGCTTTCTCTGATGCATTCATCTCTATAACCTCTTTAGTTTCAGTTTAGACCCGATTATACTGATCTTTTTAAATTTATATCCGAATGACTTTACGGCTCAGTATTTCGCCAGTTTTTCAAGAAGCTTTCTATCCTCTTTCACAACTTTATGTATGTAATTTTCCATTTCTACAAGCATAGACATCATTTCTACCGATTGTTTCTCCATTCTTTTGGCGTTTTTCATATGATTATATGACTCTCGCCTATAAATAACGCCAAATTTAGATTCGAATAAGTGATATTGGATTGGCTTTTATTAAAATGAATCTTCGAGCATAGAAAAGTATATTATGCAGGTAAGAAAAATAAGCTTGTTCAAAGCCCGACCAAGAGATTTGAACAAGCAGGCATGAACTTCCAGTCGTTATTATTTTTAGAAGCTCCTTAAGCGGAGTATATGCTTCCGGTATAAATAGTATTTTTATACTGCAGCATATATTTCAGCAAACATAGGAGGAGGAATATAAATGGCAGACGATTTTGACATACAAATGGAGCAAGCGAGGATAGTTGTGGTCGGCTGCGGCGGCGCGGGCTGCAACACAATAACAAGGCTGACAGACCTCAACATAGAAGGCGCTAACACGATAGCGGCTAACACGGACGCCAAGCACCTGAACGTGACAAGAGCCCACAAAAGAATATTGATTGGAAAAGAGCTTACCAGAGGCCTTGGAGCAGGCGGCTACCCTGACGTTGGCGAGAAAGCGGCCAAGGAATCGAGGGAGACGATAAAGCAGCTTCTGCAAGGGTGCGATCTGCTCTTCCTGACGTGCGGCCTGGGAGGCGGGACGGGAACCGGTTCCGCCCCTGTCATAGCCAGCATAGCCAAAGAACAGGGCACGATCGTCATAGCTACGGTAACACTGCCCTTCAAGATAGAAGGCGCAAGGATAGTAAAAGCTGAAGAAGGCCTTGCCAAGCTCAGGGAGTTCTGCGACACCGTGATCGTCATAGAAAACCAGAAGCTTGTGGAGATGGTAGGAAACAGGCCGTTGAAGGAGGCGTTTGGCGTCGCAGACAACCTGATAGCCACGATGATAAAGGGCATAACAGAGACCATATCCCAGCCGTCGCTGGTGAACTTGGACTACGCGGACGTGAGAACGATAATGCGATCCGGCGGCGTGGCCACGATAGGCGTGGGTGAAGCCGAGAGCGATGCGGGCCACAACAGGGCCCAGATAGCCGTAAACAAGGCGATGGCGCATCCGCTGCTTGATGTCGACTATTCCGGAGCTTCCGGCGCCCTTATTCAGATCATAGGCGGCGATGACATGAAGCTCGAGGAGATCAACACGATAGGCGAAACCGTTTCCAAGAACATGTCCAAGGACGCCATGGTCATGTGGGGCGCAAGGATACTGCCCGAGTATCAGGGCAAGATCCACGTAATAACCATCGTGACAGGCGTGAAGTCGCCATACATACTCGGCCAGGGCGCAAGACGCGCATCCAAGAATTCCAACAGCGATCTTGGCGTGGACATCCTGTCATAAGGGTTATGCTTTCCCGGGGCGGCTCCGCAGGGGCCTCTCCGGAAAGTTTTTTTCTTTTATTTTCTTAACTCGCAGATTTTTTCGGTTTCTTCCATAATTGCCCGTGCCTTGTCCGCATCCATTCCTGCCGCCTTTAGGGATGCCTCTCTGCCGTCAAGAATTGCATTGACAGTGAAAATCCTGGCTGACGCAAGAAGGGCTCTTGCCTTTTTGTCAGCCGAGCGCAATATGCTGATAGGATAATGGTTCTTTTCCTGTATCATGGACTCCAGGCCCGCCCCTTCGGGATATCGCCATCCGGTCATCCTCATGCCCAGGCACTCGCCGTAAGCTATGGCATCGCGCGTGAACTTCGTGTTGCATATCAGCCATGGCGCGTCAAAATCTTTGGAGAGATCAAGGAAACGCGCATTTGTATACATCGCGACCTTTACATCGGTATGGATGCCGCGAAAATTATGATATTTGCATTCCACCATGTACCGCTTCTCCTTCACCGCCTGCACGTCGACTTCATGGCCCACGCACTTCCCGAAAAACGTCCTGCCCACCCGTGTCTTGAACCCGTAGCTCTCCAGCAGGGAGGCTATAAACTCCTCAAACGCAAACCCGTCCGGACCGAGTTGCATTATTGCCTGCTTAAGGTGATACTTCGCGGCTGCGCAGATGTCGGGCCGCAGCATCCTGAGAACTATCTTTGATATCTCGCTTGTCGGCATGCCGTCGTAAAGCCTCGCTTTGACGATCTGAACTATTTTGTCGGTAAGTTCTTTTGAAGCACCTGCGCGCCTGCACGTGTTGTATATCTTGCCAGGCCGGAACCGCTGGCGCTCGCCTGAGCTTTTTACGACGTCCATGCGATTAATTGCACGGCCGGAATATAAAATAAATCGGTAGACTTTATTTGGGTTATTTTCAGTTCTGAACCGACGATGACACGACTTGATTCAAATCTTACCGGAAGGGTTCTATTTTTCATTCCAAGATAGAACTTGTATGCCATGTAATAAGCTATTGTGAGAAGAATTAGTAAAGCTGTGATGTTAGCTCCTAAAGAACCTTTGCTCCTGCCGTATTTTCAGCATTTCCGGAAGAACTTGCAGTACCCGGAATAAACATCAGGGACATCATAAGTAAAATACCTGTCAAAATGTCGGCCCTGTTGCAGCCAAAAATCTTTTCAGGGTAATAGGCTGTCAATAAAGAGCCAAAACCGAATTAATCACGGAAGATATGTCATTTCCTAAATATTTAAATGCCGGAGATGGGTTTTGAACCCACGACCTCCAGATAACCCATGTCACAGCCCTTTCGGGCTCAAAACTCATAAGCATGCGCTTTTGGCGTATTATGAGTCTGGCGTTCTACCACTGAACTACCCCGGCTTGTCTTACTATACCCAAAGGCATTATTTGCATGAAAATTAATGCCTTTGGTATTATTACCTGAAGGACATCATTATAGTTAACCCAGTAAAGATTCCGGATATGATTTACCGGGTTAACATATAGTTCTCCAAGTACATTGCTTGTTTCCTTGGAGAACTATAAATGTCCGATTATTTATGTCATTCAGTATATAACTGAAAATACATTTTTTATAGCTTTCTTGAGATGGCAAAACTCGCCAGCATGGCTTCCAGCTGTATTCTAGGATTAGAGCCTTCGGTCAGGCGGAACTCGTATTCGCCGGCTTTTTCCATGAGAATGAGCTTTCGCTCGTCCGGAATATCAAGCGAATGAATCTGCCTGTATACTTCTTTCATTATGTCCTCGGCCTGGAAACCTTGCTTGAGGATGAGGTCAAGAAGCGCTTCTCTTGCCTTCTTGTAATCACCGGAGACGGCGTTTTGGAGCATCATCTTTACAGCAGCAGGGTCTGCGCCTCCTGCCACCTCATTGACAGTTTTTTCAGTCACTTTCTTCTTGAGAATCGAAGCCGTCTGCAATACATTCACCGCCCGACGCATATCGCCTTCGGCAATGTCAAGTATGGCGTCATAGGCAGAATCCTCGGCATCCACGTTTTCCTTAATTGCAATATCCTTGAGAAAAGCCTTGGTTTCATCGCGAGAAAGCGGTGAGAAACGGAAAACTGCGCACCTTGACTGTATGGGAGGTATTATCTTGGACATATAGTTGCAGGCGAGTATGAAACGCGTGGTTTCGGAGTATTTTTCCATCGTCCTGCGAAGCGCGTGCTGGGCGTCCTGCGTCAGGGCGTCGGCCTCGTCAAGGTAGATTACCTTGAATCTGGTTCCCATGGGCATGGTCTTTGCAAAGTCCTTCACCTTGACCCGGATCGTATCAATGCCCCGTTCATTGGAGGCGTTCAGTTCAAGAAAATTAGAGTGCCACCGGCCGCCGTAAAGCTCGCGGGCAATGCACAGCGACGCAGTCGTCTTGCCGGAGCCGGCGGGGCCGGCAAGCAGCAGGTGCGGCAGGGAGCCTTCCGTTATGAAAGCCGAAAGGCGCGAAACAACGTTTTCCTGGCCGCGCATGTCCTTCAAAAGACGCGGCCTGTACTTCTCAGTCCATATTTCGTTCATGGCTAATACTATACAGCCAATATTTATAAGCGCCCGTCAAATAATACGATGAAAGCCGCATTATTGATCGCGCTTCTGCTTCTTCTGCCGTTTTCGCTTGCAGAGGATTCAATAAACGCCAAACGCATCACGGACGCCACCTTCCACATAGTCAAGTCCGGCACGATAAAAGTCGGCGACAGCTTTGACTCCGCAAACCTCACCGTTTCAGTTCCGCAGAAAGGCATTCAATCCCTCAAGGTCAATGCACAAAGCTGGCGATTCATAAACGACAGCAACGGGAACCGCGTGCTGCTGCTGGAATGGAAGAGCAGATCGGCGGACGTAACGTACGAAGTCGACATGACGGTCAAAAACAAGGCAATATACACGTCCATGAAAAAATTAGGCTCAAGCGACGCTTACCTGAAACCCAACTCCCAGATAACGTTCAACGATAAAATGCGCGATGCCGCATTCCCGTACGAGAGAACGATGGAAAGAGCGGCCGGGCTTGCCATCTTCGTTCATGATTATCTTACATACGACCTGAGCCTTGCCGGAGAGCTGAAACCAAGCGACTGGGTCATGGAAAACAGGCGCGGCGTATGCGTAGAATTTGCAAACCTGCTTTCTTCGCTTCTGAAAATTTCCGGCATACCCACAAGGTACGCAATAGGATACGCTTATTCATCCGTGGAGAACAAACTCGTCGGCCATACGTGGGTTGAGATCCTGGCAGAAGACGGAACGTGGATACCTATCGACCCCACATGGAATCAGGCAGGCTATCTTGACGCCACGCACGTCGTAACGGCCTACCAGCAGGATGCGAACCAGAGCGAAACGTTCACTTACACCACGTCCGGCGGCAAATCGGAATGGCAAAGGAATGACGATGTTCTCGAACTTGCCGATTACGCTGAATCCGACGTATCGCATATACGCATTGAAACGCAGAGCGTCAGCGCCGGCGAGAAAGGCTATATGCAGGCCAACATTACAACAGGCACGTGCATGATAGCGGAATTGCGCATGAACGCATGTGCCGGCGAAGACGGGAGCGTACTGGATATATACGACCCCTTGAAGGAGATATTCGCGTGTGCAAGCAGGGAGGTTTACTGGTTCTTCAACGTGTCCGAAAACCTCAAGCCGGGATTCGCGTATTCGTGCCCGGTAACCATCTACAGCCAGACAGGAAGCTCGGCGGGAAAAACGATAGGAATATCCGGAGAAAGGAAGCATTACGAAACGCCGTCCATAAGCGGTCCGGGCACGGTTTTTACAGGGGAGAAGTTTTCCCTTGCTGCAGACCCGCCTGACGGCTTCATATTCTACAACGACGAGCTTGGCAGGAACGCCGCCAGGGAATGGCCGCTGTCGTTTTCAAGGCCCGGGGACAACGTTTTCTATATGTATGCCGGCGGCGGCTTGGACGTCAAAACCGTAAGCGCTTCAAGGGAAAGGGAATTTTCCGTCAGCGTAGGGATGCCGGAAAACGCGTCAGAAGGCAACGTCACGATTTCCGTAGGCGTGACAAATGTCGCCAATTCGTCAAGGGCGGCCATGATTTCGGTTACGCTTGGATCGGGATCAAAAAAACAGACCTTGGCAATAAATTCCGGCCGGAGCGCACAGGCAAACTTCACGTTTGCTCTTGCCGGAGGCAGATATCCGGTCCAAGTTTCGGTTGCAGCCAACGGGATATACAGCTATGACGGCATGCTGGAAGTAAAAGGCAATCCGCCGGAGAACGCGGGGGATATCATAAGCTCAATATTCGCATTCTTTGAATCGCTTCTCAGAGGTGTTTTCGGATGATCATAGCGATAGCAGGAACCCCGGGAACAGGAAAGACTGAGGTTGCTAAAACGCTCTCAGGAATCACAGGGTTCAAGATCATAACCACAAAAAACGCTGCATTGCACGGTGCAGTCAGCGGTAGAGATGCGATGAGAAAAGCGATGATAGTAGATCCTACTAAACTGCAGAAAGCCGTAAGTAAGATGATAAAAGGCGATTCGATAATCGAAGGGATGCTGGCCCATCTGCTTAAGGCGGATATTATTGTAGTTCTGCGCTGCAATCCTGCAGAACTGCAAAAACGGCTCAAATCCCGCAAATGGAGCGCTCGTAAGATAAGAGAGAACATGCAGGCGGAAATCCTCGATACTATAACTATTGAAGCCCTCGGCAAGCGCCGCAAGGTTGTGGAAATAGACACGTCAAAGAAATCCAGTAAAGAAGCGGCGCGCATAATAAAAAACATGATTTCAGGAAAAATAGCGAAAAAATACAAGCCCGGATCCATAGACTGGATAAAAAAATACGGCAACTATCTGTTGGATCCGGAGTCCAAACGCTTTAATATCTGAGGGCGTTGTATAACGATTATGTCTTCAATTTTTAGAACCCTGATCCCACTGACCATACTGACAGTTCTTTTCCTTGCAGTAGGATACTATTTCGCAGGATCTGCAGGGATGGCTCTGGGATTTATTATGGCATTAGGCGCCAATTTGCTTGCATACTGGTATTCTGACAAGTTCGTTCTTATGGCATATGGCGCGAAGAAGGTCAAGTCTAATGACTATCCTGAAGTTTATGCCTCGCTTGAAAAAATAGCCAAAAAGGCCAACATACCAGTCCCGCCTCTTTATTATGTCAATGTCGATGTCCCCAACGCTTTTGCTACAGGCAGGGATCCTGAACACGCCGCTGTAGCCGTGACCAAGGGGTTGCTTGCACATCTTAATACCGAAGAAGTCGAAGCCGTTCTGGCCCATGAAATAGGTCATGTAAAAAATAGGGACACTCTCATAAGCGCCATGGCAGCTACCTTGGCAGGGGCGATAACATGGTTCGCCCATATGTTCATATTCAGTAGCAACGAAGATCGGAGCGCTGCCAGTTATTTGCTGCTTTTGATCGTAGCACCGCTCGCTGCGACAATCCTGCAGCTTGCGATTTCGCGCGGCCGCGAGTTTGAAGCTGACAAGTTCGGGGCGCATATGTCTGACCCGCTTGACCTGGCAAGCGCGTTGGAAAAAATATCGGCTGCGGCAACCGCCCAGCCGGCAAAAGGAGATCCTTCCATGTCAGCGCTTTTCATAGTAAATCCGTTTGCGCCTGACTTTCTGGCCAGACTATTTTCGACGCACCCGCCCGTGGAGGAAAGAATATCCGTATTGAGACACATGTCCGTATAGATGGGATTTAAAAGTCTTATGGAGCTATGATTAGCTATGGTCAAGAAACTCAACGAAATCGTGCTGAAAAGAAATTACCTGAACGTATACGTCTGCATGAACTGCAACGCCAAGCTAAGAACGACGCAGGCCAAGGTGGCCCTGAGAAAGTCAAAGTGCAGGAAGTGCGGCTCCAAGGACTTGAGGCTCAAGGCCAAGGAAAGAAGGGGCGCCAAGGTATAATCACACGGGTGATATCCTTGCTGAAGAAAGCTGCTCTCCAAGCCATAAATATAGTAAAATACATCACCCCTTCTGATATCAAGTATGAAACTACTTTTCTATATTCAGCGAACGCTTGTGCAACTACGACTTTCAACTTTCTACGCTCAGGAGAGTATGAAAAGGCGGCATTGTCTGCAGGACTTTTTGCCATAGGTCTTGCCGGCTCCCTTACGGATAGATATGTTCGCAAGGAAGCAAAGGATTGTATTTCTATTCTTATTCCCGGATTGCGCCACCATCATAATAATAGCGATTGATTTTTTAGGGCATTATTTTTATAAGCATCCGCTGCCTATTGATAAAATGGAGAAAGTTTCTTTCGTCACCGCCGACGGCGTTACGATAGCGGGCAATTACTGGCAGGGCTCAAGCGCTGCCGTGCTGCTCCTGCACATGATGCCTGCGGCCAAGGAAAGCTGGAATCCTTTTGCGAAAATCCTAAACAAAAACGGATTTTCCATCCTTGCCATAGACCTTCGAGGGCACGGAGAAAGCACGAAACAAGGCGGGAAAGAGCTTGATTTCCGGAAATTCTCGGATGCAGACCATCAGGCATCAATAAAGGACGCCGAAGCGGGAATAGAATATCTGAAGGGCAGAGGGGCCAAAAAGACGTTTATCGCAGGCGCTTCCATAGGCGCGAACCTTGCCCTGCTGTACCAGTCACAGCATCCTGAAATAGAAAAAACCGTGCTGCTTTCGGCGGGAATGAACTACAGGGGCGTGCTTGTTGAGCCGGCTGCCCGCAGACTGCAGGCGGGGCAGGCATCGTTCATTGCCGAAGGCTCTTCTGACTCATCGTGCAGCGGCGCGGCCGTTAAATTAGGCGGTATGATCAAGAATAGCAAAACAAGAAGCTACTATACGGCGGCACACGGCACAAGCCTGTTTACGGAACAGCCGCAACTCATGAAAGAGATAGTTGAGTGGCTGAAAAAATGAAGCCTTTGCCAGAAGAAGCGGCGATCAAACGGCCGGGAATTGCGGATTACGCCTCCATCGCACGGCCGGAGATATGCGCGGCTGTCGCGGCCTCGGTTTATGCGGCGTTCTCGATATACGGCCCATACATGCCATCTACGCCAGCGTTCGCCGCCCTCTCGGCGTTTCTTGCCTGCGCCGGCGCGATGTCTTTTTCCGGCTATCTTGCGCCGGATGCTCCGTACAAAAGAACTTCCATTCTGATGACGCTCATGTTTTCGCTTGCCGGCATGTTGCTGTCTTTTTCGGTCAGTGCGGATGCGCCGCCGCTTGTCGCTGCCGCCGCGATATTTTCAGCGCTTTATTTCTGGAAGCTGAAACGCATCGTGTTGCTCGGCAACATCGCATTTGCCGCCCTTGCGGCGATTCCGTTTGCTTCCGTGCTGCTGAGTAGCGCTGCACCTCCCGTAGCGGCGTTTCTTCCGGCTTGCGTCTTCCTTGTCGCGGCAGGGACGGACGTGTACAGGGGCGTCAATAGCATGATGGACGGCGAGGCTTCGGCATCCCTCGCCGAAAAATACGGGGTAAACCGCGCCCGGACGGTTGCTGCGGCTTTCCTGCTGCTTGCAATTGCCGTAAGCTTCGCGCCTTTCGGCACCGGCCTTCAGGGCTATGTATATATGCTCTTTGCCCTGCTTGCCGACATGATGCTGCTGGCAGCCATATATTTCCACAAAAATACCCCGGCTATATCCGCGTTTTCCATAGTTCTCATGATTGCGGCGTTTGCCACCGGATCCGCTGCCTGATATCGTTAACGGCGCCGTTAACTTCTTTATTATCGTGATCGCTTCGCCTGCCGCATAGCATGCGTACCCAAAAGCACGGCGTCTTGGCTCGACAAACGCTTATAAGGACAGGCGTATCTAATCTATATGTGATTACATGGGCAAGATAGACGATTATATCGCTGCAAACTCGCTAAAGCCTTCCAGTACGCTTTATCATACAAACAGGAACATCGAGGGCACAGGCAAGATACGCGTTCTCGTTCCCAAGTCCGACGGCATTGCGCGCGTCGAGTACAAGTGCCCAAAATGCGGCCACGAATCGTACGCCGAGCAGGGATGGAAAAGGCCCTTTTCCATCAAGTGCGCAGGCTGCGGCACAAAGATAGGCGTGCCCAAGCTCAAGCAGCAGTTCAAGCGCGACATGAAGAAGGGGAAGGCTTAAGCATCATTCCGCCAATTTCCTGTACATCTCTTCCACGTTCCTCCTGCAGACGTAATCGTGGTGGCGAAAGCCCCCGCCAAAGCTCTTGGGGATGTGCATGAGTTCATGTATAAGCGTCTTGTCCTGCTCCGCCTTCGGCAGGCGCGAGAAATTCTCGGTTATGACCTCTATGACGTAATGGGCTTTTGTTCCGAGCGCCACCTGCATTATCCGCGGCAGGGCGTGGCAGCGGGCAAGCGTCCGCGTGCTCTTTGAGCCTACGCTTTCAACGCACGCTACGCGGGATAAATCGTGCTTGATACCCAGCTTCGCCGCTATTTCGCTTATACGGGTCTTCACGGCATCAGAATGATGGTATTTTATCACGTTGCTAAATACCAATGGAATAATAAAAGCTTTTTGCCTGATAATATGGTAGCATTAGCGTGCCTCGGTAGCTCAGTTGGTAGAGCGTTAACAAACGCCTCAGGGCTTTGTCGCTAAACCTTGGTAAGGTAAAGGCCGCGAGTTCAACTCTCGCCCGGGGCTTCATATATGTGTCTACATTTGGACGAATCTATAGAAAATGCTCAATATTTTGACGTTTTGCCGCATTCCCTGAAGCGGGCACAAAAGAACGATTGTTGAGCCGATAATAAAGCTCACATGGCTTGTTTTCCTCGGCGTCCTAATTTTCGGCTTTGTTAAAAAACTCCATCAAGGCCACAAGTAGTTGTGATGCAAGTTCGGAGAAGCGCTGCCGGTTGGGGCGAGGAACCATTTATTCTACGACATCGTTTTCTTTATAAATGCAAGTCGGCAAATAGCGGCATGAAGGGCATCACCGCCGTCATCGCAATAATACTGCTGTTTCTTATCACTATAGTGATAGCCAGCGTGTCTTTCGTCTTTCTCGGCGGGCTGCAGGAAAACGTCCAGGACCGGACAGGGGAGAGCACGAGCGCCGAGACGGGCAACATACAGGAAAGCTTTAGGATAGTCAGCACATCCGGCAACAAAGTCTACGTAAGGAACACGGGCCCGCGGAACCTGCAAGGGCTGAACTTTTTTGTGGACGGCGACTTGGTTCAGCCGACAAGCGGCTGCCCTGACGGAATAAAGCCCCAGAACGTCTGCACTTTTGAACTGCCGTCAAGCATAGGCACGCATGACCTTGTCATAGCGGGCGCATCGAAAAAAGAGACTGCGACTTTAGACGTCGTGGTATGCACTGATGGCTTGATATGTTGCGGCGGCAACGTATGCGTGCAAAATTCTGGATGCTCGACTGAATTGTTTGAAAGCTGTTTGTTCGGCTGCACAAGCGGGGCATGCAAGCCTGCGCCTTCAACAACGACTACGACGACCACGGCATCAACGACTACCACATCAACTACCACTACGACTACGGTTCCAGCTTTCACCCCCTCGTTTGTGTTGGCATGGGGAAGTTCTGGTGAAGGAGATGGACAGTTCTACTATCCTATGGACATCGCCGTTGATTCAAGCGGGAATGTTTATGTGACGGATATACTCACCAACGATAGAGTCCAGAAATTCGATTCAACAGGCGGGTTCCTGACGAAGTGGGGAAGCTCGGGCTCGGGCAACGAGCAGCTTAACACTCCTTCCGGTGTCGGCGTTGACTCAAGCGGGAATGTTTATACCATAGACACGACCAACGAAAGAGTCCAGAAATTCGCTTCGACTGACGGCGGAGTGACGTACACATTCGTTACAGCGTGGGGAGGCCATGGTTCGGTCGACGGGCAATTCAACGCGCCTTCCGACATCGCCGTGGACTCAAGCGGGAATGTTTATGTGGCTGACTCTCATAACAATAGGATTCAGAAATTCGATTCAAGCGGCCACTACATGACGCAGTGGGGAGGCCCTGGTTCGGGTGACGGGGAGTTTATGGTTCCTAACAGAATTGCAGTTGACTCAAGCGGGAACGTAGTATACGTAACGGACATGTTCAGTGACCGAATTCAGAAATTCGCTTCGACTGACGGCGGAGTGACGTACACATTCGTTACAAAGTGGGAACTTAGCCACGCTAACGGTATTGCAGTT
>JAGVVY010000021.1 GCA_018304585.1 Candidatus Aenigmatarchaeota archaeon
TGTATCTGTCCAGATGCCTCTCGCCGTCTTTGAGAACAAAGACGCCGTCCGAATCATAGCCCAGCCTCTTCAATAGCTCTATCTTCACGTTTCTGGGCATATTTTTAAGAGAAATTAATTCCGGCATATACTCACCCTATGATATTTGCATTCTAAACGCTTAAAAGAAACGGCAGAGGAATATGGGAGTTCCATTAGTTATTATGTCAACGGATATTTTATATTCGTTTCTATTGTTTGGATTTTATTTGGCGTTCCATACGGAGAAATGAGTTATACGGACCGATTCAAAACTTTATATTGCCCGGCCGCGAAATATAGAAATGCCGCTCGAAATAATAAACGACCCTGCAGGAGCCATAAAGCGCGCGGCGAAGAAGAAGGACATCAATAATACCGCAAGAATAGTGGCCGTAAATTCCTTCATCATTGCCTTTTCCGTGTCTTTTGCGGTCTTCACGCCGGTCATGTTTACTGCAACGCCCCTCATGGCAGCAAGTTTGGCGGTAATAAGCTTTTTCATGGTCGCCCTGATTTCAGTGGTATTCGGCTGGACGGTCCAGCTTGTGGCCAATACACTGGGCGGCAGGGGCAAGTATTTCCACGGGCTTACCGCCGTAAGTTACGCCATGGCCGCGCCTTCCATGGGCATATTCATTGCGTCGCTCTTGGCGGTTGTCAGCGTGCTGCGGCCCTTCTCGTTTGTCGTCCTTGTGCCTTCTCTGGGCATGGGGCTCGCGACGCTTTACAGGGCGATACGCGACATGTTCGGGGTGGAAATGCCCGCTGCAGCGGCAACTGTTTTCATATGCGCAGCCAGTTTTTTCCTTGCTCTCTACCTGACGGTCACGTTGGGGATATTGAGTTCCGGCACCCTTCTGCGAATTTAATTCTTTCTCCCTAAGAAATAGACTGAAGAATGCATCTTTAAGCCAGCGCCTCGGTAGCTCAGCCTGGTAGAGCGGCAGTTTCGTAAACTGCAGGTCGGGGGTTCGATCCCCTCCCGGGGCTTTATAACCCGTATATCGAAAACCACCCGCTTGAGCGGGCGGATGAGGCAAGAACGGGTTCGTGCTGCCTCTAATCACAAGAGAATGTTCTAACACAGGGAAAAAAGAAGGTAGGGAGCAAACCTGTCGGCCAAAATTCATAGAATTCTCCAGTCCGTAACGCCCGCCACTTCAGTGGCGGGATTATTTACAGTTCTCCAAGGAAGCAAGCAAGTACTTGGAGAATCATGGCCCTCCTGTACAGGTCAAGCGTTGCTTGACCATTTGTATTAGTTCCTTGGGGACTATAGCAAATGACAAAGGTATTCGGGCAAAATCTTGTCTTTGCTGTATGTAGAGAATGCCTGAAAACCAATGCCATCTGCTATATATGTTAACCAAGTAAATCATATCCGGAATCTTTACTGGGTTAACTATAAATGTAAGAATAATTATGACAGTATTGGATGAAGCGTCATGCCAAGGCGTGAAAGCTTTCAAATACAGCATTAACGGAATGGATGAGAAGCATGAGAAAGGCGTATTTTGTCGCGATTGCCGTGTTATTGGCGGGTGTCGGCCCGGTATTTGCGGACGAACAGAATTTTAACGAAACGGAGCGGCTTATAGAATCGGGAATGGGCTGCGATAAACTTGCGGACGAGCAGCTTGAAGCCATCGGGGATTATTATATGGAGCAGATGCACCCCGGGGAAGCTCACGATATCATGGACAACATGATGGGCGGGGAAGGCTCGGAAAGCCTGAAGCAAGTCCATATCAATATGGCAAAAAGGCTCTACTGCAATGAAAGCGTCTATATAGGGTACGGCGTAATTGGCCCCGAAGGCATGAACGGCAATATGCCATTCGGGAACGGCATGATGTGGAATCGGGATTATGGATGGGGCGCATGGAACCAGTTGTATGGAATCCTGCTTATCGGCCTGATAATTTTCACGTATCTTGGGATCGCAAAGTTATGGAAAAACACCTCCAAAAAATGAGGCGAAACCGTAATTCCATCGGCTTTCCTGCGCCAGCCCGGCCGATGCATGGCTATTTAAAATAGAAGGGATGAATATATGCGCCCGCCTCGGTGGGAAATTGCACGGAAAATATGAAGAGTTTTTTCTTGAAGGCGCGTAACAAATGCTGGCGGAAATCTTCTACGGGGGAATTGCTGCCCTTCTGGCGGCGGGAATCGTGCCCCTGGCGTTTTCGGGGCGCAAAGCCGCGGGAACGTTTTCCATCGCCTCGGCAGCCGCAGGCTGCGTCGCGCTTCTCGCGCTCTCGGTATATGCGTTCTTCTCCAACGGAAGCGAATCGTTCGCAATCTACAGCATCCTGCCTTCCGTGCACATAGGCGCGGCCATAGACGGGCTTTCCTCGTTTTTCATCGGCATGATCTCCGCGGTCGCGCTTGCCGTAATTGCATATTCTTCGGGGTACGTGGAGCATCACGAGGGCGGCAGGCGAAGCAAGAATGCGCTGCTGTCGCTCATGTGCATTTTCATATTCTCCATGGTCATGGTCGCGGCCTCTTCAACCATGGTTTCCTTCCTGCTGTTCTGGGAGATCATGGCGCTTTCCTCTTTTCTTCTTGTGATGTTTGAATACAGGAAGAAAGAAACCGCAAAGGCCGGAATATTCTACTTTGTCATAACGCATCTAAGCACGGTCTTCGTGCTCTACGGATTCCTGTCCATATATCAGGCCACGGGCTCCCTTGACATCGCGCCAGCCGGCGCAGCCGCAGGCGCAGCCTTCCTGCCGTTGTTCATAGGATTCGGGATCAAGGCGGGAATCGTGCCCTTCCACAAGTGGCTGCCGTACGCGCATCCTGCCAGCCCCTCCAACATATCGGCCCTGATGTCCGGGGTCATGATAAAGGTGGCCATATACGGCATGGCAAGGTTCCTGCTTTTCGTTTTGCGCCCGGAGGCATGGTGGGGGGTTTTGATGCTTGCCGCAGGAACGGTCTCCGCTCTTTTAGGCGTCATATATGCATTGAAGGAGCATGACATCAAGAGGCTGCTCGCCTATCATAGCATAGAGAACATAGGCATAATACTCATAGGCATGGGCCTGTATGTGGTATTCTCTTCCGCAGGCATGCCGGAACTCGCGCTTCTGGGCCTGGCGGGCTCGATGTTCCACACACTCAACCATGCGCTTTTCAAGAGCCTGCTCTTCCTTACAGCCGGCTCGGTTGTCAGCGCCGTCGGAACCAGGAACATAGAGGACATGGGCGGTCTTGTAAAGCGCATGCCTTACACCGCCATGCTTTTCCTGATAGGAGCGGTTTCCATCAGTGCTTTGCCGCCTTTCAACGGCTTCGTGAGCGAGCTCATGCTGTTCCAGGCGTTCCTGCAGTCAGGCACGCTGGCCTCGCCTGCGCTGAAAATTTTTCTCGTGGCCTGCCTCGCGTTGTTTGCCCTGACCAGCGCGCTGGCGGCGGCGTGCTTCGTCAAGGCGTTCGGGATAACTTTTCTGGCGGTTCCAAGGTCGGAAAGCGCGAAGAATGCACGGGAAGTTTCCCTGCCGATGCTGGCCGGGCCCGCCGTTCTTGCCGCGTCGTGCATGATACTTGGAATATTCTCATTTCAGATTTTCGGTTTTGCAGGATATGCCGTGCCCATACCTGACATGGCAATCATAGGGATGCTGCTCGCAGTTTCATATGCCGCCGCATTTTATGCGCTCCGTTTCTGGTCGCCCGAATCCGTCCGCGTCAGCGAAACGTGGGGCTGCGGAATCCCGTCCCAGAACGCAAAGATGGAATACACCGCTTCCGGTTTCTCCGAGCCTATCATTACGATTTTCAAGCCGATATACCGCACGAACAAGCATTCGGAGAGGCTGTTCTTTGACAAATACGGAAGCATATTCAAGGAAGGCAAAGCCGAAATAGAATTAGTGAAATTTTTTGAGGAATATCTTTACATGCCCGTGGCCAAAGCGGCCAATTACATAGCGGCATGCATCGCCGGCTTCCAGAACAGGGGGTTGAATTCATCCGTATTATATGCATTTGCAGCGTCGCTGCTTCTTCTTCTTGTAGTGAGGGCGTTCACATGACCGGCGATTTCATGATTTACGCCGCGCTGAACGTGGCGTTCGTGCTGCTGGCGTCCCCCCTGTTCATGACGATAATAAAGAAGGTGAAGGCGTGGGCGCAGGGCAGGAAAGGCCCGCCGCTTCTTCAGGGGTATTATAATCTCGCGAAACTTGTAAAGAAAGAAACCGTTTATTCGCCGAACTCGTCGTGGATAATGAGGACTGCGCCGTACGTCAACATTTCCGTCATGCTTGTTGCGGCATTGCTTGTGCCCATAGTCATGATTCCGGAGCCTGCATACGGGATGGGCAGCGTGATACTTTTCCTGTACCTGCTTGCACTGGGACGGTTCTTCATGGCGCTGGCAGGGCTTGACGCGGGAAGCGCATTCGGCGGCATGGGAAGCTCAAGGGAAATGACCATATCCGCGATAATAGAGCCCATAACGATAGTGGTCTTCGCCGCCATGTCGTTCGCCCTGGGCACCGCCAACATTTACGAAATGTTCGCGGCTGCTCCTGCAATGCCTTCGCTGCTGCCCATTGCCGGGGCGTTGTTCATAATACTGATAGTGGAAACTTCAAGGGTGCCCGTTGACAACCCGGAAACGCACCTTGAACTCACCATGGTTCACGAGGCAATGATGCTTGAGCAGAGCGGCAGGAACCTTGCGCTCATGGAGGCTTCCCACGCCGTGAAGCAGACGCTGCTGATGGCGTTCCTGATAAACCTGTTCCTGCCGTGGGGCATGGCCGGGCCTGCCGGGATAATTTTCGGGGCGTTGGCGTTCCTCGCCAAGGGCGTGCTGTTGTGCGTAGTGATCGGCGCGTTCGAGTCTTCGGTTGCAAAGCTGAGGTTGTTCAGGCTGCCGAGCCTTTTCATGGCGGCGTTCTTCCTTTCCGCTTTGACGGTAGTGATGGAGATATTTGCATGAGATGACGGTTATGTTTGAAGACGCGACAAAGATCCTGTTCGTGGCGATACTGCTTACCGCGGCGATTGTGCTGACAAAGCGCGACATACTGGGCATAATATCCGCTTATTCGCTGCAGTCTTTCCTGATAAGCGCCGTTGCCGCGGTGATGTATGCGGCCGACGGGACCGGGACACTCCTCTTCGTGTCGGCGCTCACGCTCTGCATCAAGGCCCTGCTCGTTCCAGCAATAATGAAGGGCATACAGAAGCAGATAAAAATAAAGAGGGACGTGGAGTTCGCGTACCTGTCGCCGGTGTCGGCGCTCGGCGCAAGCATGATACTGCTGCTCGCGGGCTACGGGCTCCTTTCCGGCCTGATAGGAAACGACAGGGCGCTCGCGTTCGGCACGGTGGCGGGCATATCGCTCATGTTCATGGGCATGCTTGTCGTCTTCACGCGAAAGCAGGCAATAACGGGGATAGTAGGCTACCTGACCATGGAAAACGGCGTTGTGCTGATGAGCCTCTTCCTGACGGAGCTTCCCCTTCTCATAGAGGTGCTGATACTCGTTGACCTGATAGGCATCATGCTTCTTGCGGCCATACTGTCGTTCGGCATTAATTCAAGCATAGAGGAGTTCCACCAGAAGCTTGTGCGCCCGTTTGGGGGAAAAACGGTGGCGCCTGAGGAGGGGTCGGCATGATAATCTACTATTTCCTGGCAGGCGCTGTTGCGCTGCTGCTCACGGCATTCGCGCGGTCGCATCGCGTCATGAATTCCGTGTCCGTGGTGCATGCGGCTTCCGTCTTCGGGCTGACCGCGTATTCCGCGATCGCAGGTGGGCTGCCGGCGTTCTACACGGAGGAGCGTTATTTTTTCATTGACAATCTTGCGTCCTTCGAGGTCATGCTTTCGTCTATAGTGTTCTTCCTCGCGGCCGTTTACTCGTCGGGCTACGTCGAAAGCCTCGTCAAGGTCAAGGAACTGGACCGAAAATACGTGAAGGCGTTTTACACGGCCTTCAATGCCCTGCTTTCGGCGACGGTGCTGGCGTTCTTTTCCAACAATATGGCCCTGCTGTGGATATTCGTCGAACTTACCACGCTCTTTTCGGCGTTCCTCATAGCGATACTCAACAGCCGCGAGAATATAGACGCGGCCCTGAAGTACATCCTTCTGACTTCCACGGCAATGCTGTTCTCTTTTGCCGGCCTGATACTGATGTTCATGCTTTCGCAGGGCTCCCTTGGGGAGGGCAGCCTGAACTGGGACGTGCTCGTTGCAGGGGCATCGTCGTTCCCCGCCCAGTTAGCGGCGCTGAGCTTTGCGTTCATGTTCATAGGATTCGCTGCCAAGTCCGGCATAGTGCCGTTCCATCTATGGCTGCCCGATGCCTACTCGCGCTCGCCTTCTGCCGTGAGCGCGATATTATCTGCAGCGGTGTCGAACATAGGTATATATGGTATACTCAGGGCATACGCAATAGCGGGCCAGACCGGGGCAGCCGGCCTGATTTCCGGCATGATGATGGCGTTCGGCGTGCTGAGCGTCGCCGTTGCCGTGTTCAGCATGCTGCGGCAGGACTCCCTGAAGAGGCTGATATCATTCTCAAGCATAGAAAACGGCGGTTTTGCCCTGGCGGGAACGGCAATCGGGACGCCTGTTGCCGTTTTCTGGGTTCTGTTTTACATAGCGGCGCAGTCCCTGTGCAAGGCGCTGATGTTCTTCTCGGCAGGCATCCTGCACATGCAATACGAAAGCACAAGGGCACATAAGATGATCAACGCCCTTGCGCTGCAGCCTGCCGCGTCATGGGGCCTTGTGATAGGAGCCGCAGCACTGGCAGGCATGCCGCCTTTTGCAATGTTCCTGCCCAAGCTTTTCGTGCTCTCAGAGCTCGCTTCGGCTTCCGGGGCGCTGCTTCTCGTCATGGCCGGCCTGCTCCTCATAGGGGCTTCGGCGCTGGCGCTGTTCCTTGTGAGGACCATGACGCGGACAGCCGGGGAATCCGTCGTTTCGGTTGCCGTGCCGGCCGGCATGAAGCTTCCGTTGTTCATGCTTACAATCATGATAGTCCTGGCCGGGCTGTTTGTGCCGGAAGCCGTTTCGGACTTTCTCATGAATGCGGCCGCTGCGATAGCGAGGGGTGAATGACGTGGGCATGCTGAACGAAATCGAAAATATCATATCCGGCTCCGAAGGCGGGAAGCTGTCGGCGAAAATCGCGGAAAGCGGGGGCGAGGTGCGGATAGTGCCGCACGGGAACAAGGATTTCGAGGAGCTCATGCGCATGTTGGAAAGGAACGGCTTTGCGCTGATGTCGCTTTTCTGCGTTCAGACGAGCGCAAAGGAATTCCAGCTTATATATGCGTTTGAGAAAACGGGGCATCCGGAAATTGCCGTGGTGCATCGCAGGGCAGGGGAAAGCGCTTCTTCGGTCGCGTCTTTGTTTCCTTCGGCATGCTGGTACGAACGGGAGATAACGGACGGATTCGGCATGGCGTTTGAAGGGGCATTTGACGGAAGGAGGCTGTTCCTTCACGAAACGTATCCGGACGGCTTCCATCCGCTGTTGAAGTCCTTCGAGAACAGGCGAATCGAATGCAGTCGGCCAACCGCGGAAGAATATGCCTTCAAGAAGATGGAGGGCGAGGGCGTGTATCACATACCGGTCGGGCCCGTGCATGCAGGCATAATAGAGCCCGGGCATTTCAGGTTCAGCGTCATAGGCGAGACGATATTCAACATGGAGATCCGGATGTTCTACAAGCACAGGGGAATAGAGAAGCTGGCCGAAGGCAAAACCCCGGAGGAATGCATAGGCATTGCCGAGTCCATAAGCGGCGACGAGTCCGTTGCGAATGCCGTAGCTTTCTGCATGGCGGCGGAAAAGATCGGCGGGATAGTAATTCCGGAAAGAGCCAGGCGGATAAGGACAATTCTCATGGAACTGGAGAGGATATATTCGCACCTTGGGGACATCGCAGGGATGATAATAGACGTGGCGTACCCCGCGGGCGCCAGCCCGTTTTTCGTGATGAGGGAAGAGGCATTGAGGCTTAATGCAGAACTTACCGGCTCGCGGTTCATGAAGAATTACGTCTGCATAGGGGGCGTGCGAAAAGACGTAAGCACGGATTCCGCGGCAAAAATTTCCCGCTGGCTCAAAGAATTTTCCGCCAGGTTTGACAGCGCGGTAAAGGAGATATTATCGTTTTCCATGGTCGTCGACCGCTTTGAGGGCACGGGAATCATAAGGGCCGGCCTGATAGCGCCTTTGCATCTTACCGGCCCGGCTGCGCGTGCCTCATCCGGGGAAATGGATACAAGGAGGGACAGGCCTTACGCCGCTTACGGTTCAATACCCATCAGGAGAATGTCAATGAAGGAGGGCGACGTGATGGCACGGTTCAAAATGAAGGCCGCGGAGATCGGGGAGTCGGCGCGTATAATAAAAGCGTGCATTGGAGGCATGCCGGAAGGCCCGGTGCGGGCGGACGCCGCAAACGCCCGCGACGGCAGCGCCTTTTCCGTAGTCGAGGCCCCGCGCGGGCAGAACGTGCACTGGCTTTGCGTGAAGGGCGGCGTTATGGAGCGGTATAAGGCAAGAACCGCTTCATTCTGCAACTGGCAGTCTATAGAGCACGCTGTCATAGGCAACATAGTGCCGGATTTTCCCCTCATAAACAAGAGCCTCAACCTCTCTTATGCCGGCACGGATTTGTGAAGTGATGCTATGAACGTGATTTCAAGAATAATCGGGCGGAAGGCGACTGAAGACTTTGCTTTCACGGATGCGGAGTTCGAGAAAGTCGGGCTGGCGCTGAAGAAGGAAATAGACGGCGCGTTCGGCAGGAGCCTTGCGATACGCGAAGTCGATTCAGGAAGCGACAATGCCGCAGAGATAGAGCTTGTTAATCTCAATACGCCGCACTACGATATTGAACGTTTCGGCGTATCGTTCGTCGCCTCGCCGCGCCATGCGGACGCCATGATCGTCACCGGTGCAGTCACGCAGAACATGAAGATAGCTGTGGAGAAGACGTATGAGGCGATGCCTGCACCGAAGCTTGTCATAGCCGTGGGCGACGACGCGTGCACCGGCGGCATATACGGCAATTCCTATGCCGTGCTGGGCGGGGCGGACAAGGTGGTGCCGGTGGACGTGAAAATACCCGGCAATCCGCCCGCTCCCGCGGAAATACTTCGCGGATTGCTTGCGCTGATGAAGAAGATAAGAACGGGAAAAATCACGGCACCTTCAGCGGGAGTGCATCGAATGCCGCCGTCTAAGCCCTGAAAGCGTTATAGAGTCGCGCAAATGCGTATCCTAACGCAGCTCCTATAACGGCGGCCTCTACAGGCCAGAGTATCATCCCCAGGGGCCCGGACGAGGGGAACATCCAACGCATCATACCCCAAGAATACATGCCCATTCCGGCTCCCATGAAAAGCGATGCAGCGGCCAATATCGCGCCCGCGGCCATCGCGAACGCCTTTTCATCCAACGCAACGCCTGTCCTTTTTGCCATAGTATCTTCACCGTCCTTTATACGGAAGTATGGGTTCCCCTGTATTTAATAATATGCCGAGGGGATTTATTGCCCGCTCCGGAAAATGTCGCCGAACGCCCGGCAAAAGTATTCAACCGCATACTTCATTGTTTTCCTGCCATCCGGCGTAAGGGAATATACAATGGACTTCCCGTTCTTCTCGCCTTTTATCATGCCCTTGTTCCGAAGATCTTTAAGCGCCGGGTATATCGTGCCCGCCTTGGGCTTCTCGCCTTTCCTCTTCCCGATTTCCGTGGCCAGCTCCTCGCCGCTCATGCTGCTGCGCGAAAGCAGCCACAGGATGTGGAACGAGAGCATCCCGCGCATGTCGCACTTGTTCATTGACATATAGGCCGTCCTATGTATTTAAATATCTGCGCCGCCGTTATATATGACATCCTATATCTGGCATCCGATATGGGAGGAGGGATTTGAGATGAGATACGAAGTTTGCGGGGAGAGTTGCGAAGAAAGCGCATACGATGCCATGGAAAGCGATATGGCGCGAATGACGCTTTTGGCGCACAAGGCAGCGCTTTTTGAGCGCATAAAACAGAAGATAGAGCAGGAAGAGGGCGAGAAGCTTGACAAGATAGCCGCTCTGCTTGTCGGGGAATCGCGCAGCCGCATGAAAGAAGAGCGCGAGGCTGACAAGGAATACGAGGAATTTCGCGCAAAATTGAGGTATGCTTTCGGGGAATAAATTTTGATTTTTTCCCTTTCATTTTTATGGTGATTTATACGGAACTGCCATGGGGCGACAAAAGGACAGCGAAATTCGTGACAAACGTAGGCCTGATAACAAGCGACGGGCCAAACGGCCCGAACATCATGGCAGCGGAATGGACGCATCAAGCGTCATACTCGCCGGGCATGATAGCGGTATCAATAGGTCATGAGAAAGCCACTGCGGAGAACATACGCGCAACGAAACGCTTTGGCGTTGGCATAGCGTCCGCGAAGCAGGCGGTTTTGGCGAGCGTTGCGGGCAACTATTCCGGCAGGCAATACGACAAGATACCCGCATCTAAAGCGCTGGGATTCCGTTTCTACCGTGGCCGAAAGGCAAAAGTTCCGATGGTCAAGGATACCGCCATGAATGCGGAATGCAGGCTCGTAAAGGCGATACGCCTTGGCGACCACACAATGTTTGTCGGCGAAGTGCTTGCCGCTTCCGTCTCGGAGAATAAACCGGTTGCTTATAACGGAGGGCGTTACATGCAGCTGGGCAGAAGCGCGAGGAAGCCTTCCAACAAGGAACGCGAGAAGATAAAGCGCATTATGGAAAAACACAGGAAAGTTGCAGCTTAATTCTGAATGGCGCCATAGGATACTGTTATAGTAAATTGCAATAATAATGGAATTTTTACCTGCGGTTTATTTCATAATTAATGTTTTTTACTATTATAAATAAATTTCCCGAGGGATTATTGCTATGAAAGAGGTTTTTCTTGTCAAGCCGGAAGACAAGCTCAAGGCCGAGGACGCCTTGAAGAAGGACGACGTCGTCAGCAGGGGCAGCATTATGCTTCGCGCTGCGGCTTCGCTGGACATCAAGGAAGAAGGGTATTTTATAATAGTTGACTGCTCTGCAGAGGGCATTGCAAAGGCGCGCGAGCTTC
Source organism: Candidatus Aenigmatarchaeota archaeon (assembly GCA_018304585.1). GTDB lineage: Archaea > Aenigmatarchaeota > Aenigmatarchaeia > GW2011-AR5 > GW2011-AR5 > JACQID01. The sequence goes on from JAGVVY010000021.1 coordinate 11,142, forward strand.
TCAAGACGATGGCAATAAAGCACGGCAAAAAAGAGATCGTGCTCCAGAAAATCGAGGACCAGGAAAACGCAGCCCTGCAGGGCTTCGGCAGCTTCATGGGATAGATATGGAATCCACTTCTCCTATCACTGACAGGGGAGTAGGCGATCTGGACGATTTCGACGCATTCCGTGAGAAGCGGTTCAATTTCCTTTACCTCTGCGAAAAGTGCGCAAGGAGTTTTGACTCCGTTCTGGCCATGGACAGCTGCAAATTCTGCTCGTCTCCTCTTAAGCAGCTTTCGGCGAAGCAGAAACATCCCCTTATAGGCGAAGGGTATTTCAGGTACTATTGCAGCAAGTGCGAGAAGAACTTTTTGTCGCCGGTGAAGCACGACGAATGCCAGATATGCGGCTTCCGGATAATACATTTCTACAAATGGGACGACATGCCGCTCAAGGACAAGCTTGCCGTGAAGCTGTTCAAGCTTGCCAGCGTCAAGAAAGCGGCCGATGGCAAAGAACCGGTTCCTGAGAAGGCAGAGGAAAAGCCTGAGGGCAAAGAGAACGGCGTGAAATTGCCTGATTTTTCAAAGATTCTAGAAAAGTTCAAGGCCGCAATCCCTGAGAAAGCCTTAGAAAAGCCCGCCCGGCCGGAAGAAGAACTGCCTACTTTCTGACGTGCTTCAGTGAAGCGTACATGAACGTGAGCGACGAGAGCCCGAAGACCGTGGAGTATGAAAGCACGGCGCTCATTCCGAGTATGCCGAGGGATATGGCCGTTGCATTGGCCTGAACGGCCTGCGCGACCGGCGTGCCTCCTATCGCCGCCGCTATCGCGGGCCATGAAAATATTGCGAGGGGAATAAGCGAGACGACGAAAATTGCCAGTTGTATTCCGGTCAGGACCCACCAATAGGTGAAGACGTCAAACTTGTTCCGCATGAAAATGCCGTAGCTCTCCTTCATGGAATCTACGAGCCCCCTGCTTTCGAGCACGATTATGGGCGTGTACATCATGAAGACGAGGCCTACGATTACGCCAACCGCCGCGTTTATGACGGGGAGGCCGACTGCCATGCTTATGGCAGCGCTTATAATGCCCACAAGAATCGTAGCACCCAGCATCTTGAGATATTTGGTTCTTGCATACCTGTAGGAATGATATATATCAAGATTCTTGCCTTTCCAGTAGTCGTTCGCGTCATGGATATATGCGGTGACAAAGAATATGGCGGCAATGGCCGTGATTATCAGTATTATCACGAAAATCCCTATTGCGGAAAATAACGCACCCAAGGAGCCGCCGGCAACGCTCACAAGTATGCTTTGAGTTATCATAAGGGCCGCCAGCAGCACGGCTGCGTTTATTGCAAGCATGGGCACAAGCCTGTGGGCCGAGAAGCTGTAGGCCGCCGCCCTGCCGAAAATTTTTCCGTAATCTATTTCCATATCATCGCCTTGTGTGCCTCAACTGGGCATACAGATACGATACCGACGCCATATAAAATACCTGCATATAAGCGACTATGGCGGCCAATGCTATTGCAAGGAGCGCTAACAGAGGCATGGCGGCTTTTACGGCCGCGGCAAGGGATTGCATGCCAGCCGCGCCCGGCATGATGGCGTTCACGCCGAAGATCATTATGAGCGCAGCCGGAATAAGCAATATCATGAACATGACAAGCCATATCAGCCAGTATATGAGCATGGCCTTGGCGTTTTTCCGGAACGTGCCGAAGCTTTCCTTGAGCGAGTCTATCAGGCCCTTGCTCTCCAGAACTATTATGGGCAAATAGAGGAGCAGGGCCAATGAGATTGCAATGTTCACTGCATTTTCTATTATAATCCTTGCTATCAGGAGGCCGATGGAGTCGTCAAATATTCCGATGATGGAAAGGGGAAAGAGCATGATACCGGCGGCAAATGCGACCACATACGTCATCACAGTTGCCCCCAGCGTCTTCAGGTACTTGGTTTTCGCGTAATCATACGAAGCGGAAAGTTTTTCATGGCCGCCTTTCGCATGGTGGAACGCGTTGTGGGTGTAGGCTATGGCCAGGAATATGGAAACGAGAATGAGCGCCATGAAAACGACGGCAAACAGCGCAATGCCCCCGATCAGGGAAACTGCAAAGGCCTCGGTAGTGCCGGAGGCATCCAGAGCCGCGCTTCCTACAAACACCAGGGAAAGAACCATCACGGCATATACCGTGAACATCGGAAGCAGTTTGTCCGCAGAAAACGCGTATCTTAAGGCGCCGCCGAATATCTTGCCGTAGTCAACGTGCATAAAGGGTATATCGTCGGATAGCGTATTTAAAGGATGTCACCGCTGGCAGCGTTGTTGCGTAAATGGATATAGAACACAATCGGTTGCGTTGGATTGGTTAAGCATATCAACCTGTGGGACGTAAAAAGACTTTTGTAACAAAGCCCGCCGCTGGCGGCATCCCGTATCAGTAAGACACTCTTGCAGGGACGGATTTCCAGCGCGAGAAGCTTTAAGCCGGCGCCGTCAAGATAATGCAATGGCGCCGGGAAAAAAGCTTGATATCGCCAAGCTGGTTTTTGCCCTGGCAATACCGCAGGCTGCTGGCGTCATAGGAGCGGTTTTCACTTATCCTTCGATAAGCGGCTGGTATGCATTCCTCGTCAAGCCCGAATTCATGCCCCCTTCGTGGGTCTTCGCGCCGGCCTGGACTTTGCTTTACCTTCTTATGGGCGCGTCACTCTATCTTATCTTAAAGCGTCCCGGCAAGGAAGCGAGAAAAGCTGCCATAGTTTTCGGATTTCAGCTTGCCCTGAACGTAATCTGGTCGATTCTATTCTTCGGGCTGCGGAATCCCGCGCTCGCGTTCACGGAGATACTGGCATTATGGGCGATGATAGGCGCCACGATATGGCAATTCATGAAGATAGACAAAAGAGCAGCCTATATGATGGTGCCGTATATCTTGTGGGTGACGTTCGCAGCCGTCCTTAATTATTACGTCTGGATCCTCAACGCCTGAACGTTGGCAGTCTCGGCGTCTCTCAGCGCATTTTTACAATGCTTCATTGCATGGCGCAATTCAAAAATAAAATAAAAATAATAGTCTCAGGGCCTTTCGGATTGAATATCCTGGAAATGTTTTTCCCGCGCGACCTGAATGAACAGCGTGTTTACGGCCGCTATGTGTTCGGGCGCCAGCGCCGTTGTTCCATAGATGCGCTCTATGGCCGCCTTGCATTGCCTGTAAATATCGGCGAATCCGGCGATCTTCGCATCTACGCCCGTTTTCCTGCTTTTGGTTTCAGGCTGCTGTTCTGGTTGTTCTTCTACAATCCAGCCGCATTTCGCATGTCGCTGCCATGATTCAGGTATCCATCCCTGGCATTTCGGGCAGTTCTTCCATTTCTGCTTCTGCTGAGGTGTCAGCGTCTGCTGTGGCATCGTTTCACCTCTGTTATACTCCGGAAAAGAAGTAAAATCCGGAGTCGGTAAATATATTTACTGCGGCAAAACATTTATAGTTCTCCAAGGAAACAAGCAATGTACTTGGAGAACCATGGTTCTCCTGTACAGGTCAAGCGTTGCTTGACCATATGTATTACTTCCTTGGGAACTATAGTAGAAGACATTAGTTTTGTTGCAAATGCCATGTCTTCTACATATATCAGTGACATCATAATATGCTTATTATTTATGTCACATGCTATATATGTGAACCCAGTAAATCATATACGGAATCTTTACTGGGTTAACTATAAAGTTCGGCGGATTTTTCGCGGATCAGAAGCTGTGATTGCCATATCGCGGCATGGTCGGCGCATCGGTTGAAATACTTTGGCTGCGCTATATTTTTATGTCTGACAGATGCCTTCTGACCGCTGAATCCGTGGCCGAAGGGCATGCGGATAAAGCATCGGACCAGATATCGGACGCGGTCCTGGACGCTATCCTGGAGAAGGATCCCGGCGCAAGGGTGGATTGCGAGACCCTGATAATGCAGGGCACGGTCATCGTCACAGGGCAGATTACGACGTCGGCGTCCGTTGACATACCGTCGGTGGTCAGAAGAACGCTGAAGGAAATAGGGATGGACGACCCGAAGGACGGAATCGGCTGC
>JAGVVY010000022.1 GCA_018304585.1 Candidatus Aenigmatarchaeota archaeon
GGCATCAAGCTTTACGTCAACGGGGCGAAAATAGATAACACCAAGGACGTGACGGGGTTCACCATTGACGACACCAAGAACCTGCGTCTTGGCGGCTCTGTGACAGCATGGAGATTCAACGGCCTCATTGACGAAGTCCGCATAATGAGCAGGGCAGTTTCAAAGGATTGAATTTTATAAAAAACCTTAAATTTTCCTTGCAACGGTTATGAAGCCCGTGTGCGCCATTTGCATGTATCTTGGATGCGTGAAGCCGCGGGTGTCGACCTTCCAGTCGCGCTGCATTGTCTCTATCATGCGCATTTCCATGCCGAGCTTTTCCATTTCCTTGGTGCATTTTATTTGCTGCTCTATATGCGGGCTGTAGACGCAGAGCCAGCCGCCGTCTTTGATGGCCGAGAAGCATTTCTTTATCATTTTTTCCGAATCAATCATGTCCAGCGTTATAAGATCAAGATTCTTCTCAGAAAACCCATTCAGTATGTTTTTGTTCTTGACTTTGAGATTTGTCAGCCCGAAGAGGCGGGCGTTCTTGTTTATTTTCCCTGCAAACTCTTTGTTGCGTTCATACGTCGTGACAGTTCCGGGCTTCACTATATTAGAGATGAATAAGCAGAGAAAGCCCGATCCCCCGCCGGCGTCAACGCAATTCCAGCCCTGCTCAGCGCCGGTCATGGCAACGATCTGGGCGGCATCCTTTTGCGTCACGATCTGCGGACCCCGTTTGGCCTTGCTGAACAGGTCAGGCAGCGCCGGCTTGAGAATCCTGAACACGCTGCCCGAGGAGGATTTGATTTTCTGGCCGTATTTTTTGATTTTTGTCAGGTCAACCCTGCCGTATTCGGAATTGAAATTTTTCTGGTCCGTATCCATTATGAAGCGCTTTTTGCCTACGAGCAGGACTATCATTTTCCGAACCTTCTTTGCCGTTTTTCGTATTCCTGCAGGAAGTGCTCAAAATCCTTTTTGGTGAGTTCCGGCCACTTCTTGTCCGTGAATACCAGCTCAGAATATGCCGACTGGAACGGCAGGAAGTTGCTGAGCCTCTGCTCGCCCCCCGAGCGTATTATCAGGTCGGGATAGGGGCAGCCGTTGGTATAGAGATGCTCCCCCAAGACTTTCTCGTCAATGTCTGATGGAGCTATCTTGCCGTCAACGCACTCTTGCGCTATACTCCTTGCGGCGTCAGCTATTTCCTGCTGGCCGCCGTAAGCCACGGCAAGATTGAGAATGTGCTTCTTGTAATTGGCAGTGGCCTTCTGTACTTCCCGCATTAGCATCTGCAGCCTTTCCGGAAGCAATGCAATCCTGCCTATGAATCTTGTATGAACCTTGCGCTTATGAACAACGTGGTCATTGTTTTCCAGTATCTCTTCCAGTTCCTTGGCAAGATTATCGAGTATGAACTCCAGCTCCTTTTTTGGCCGTGTGTGAAGGTTCTCAAGCGACAATGTATACGCAGTCATGTATTTTATGCCGCGGTCGCACGCCCATTCGACGACCTCGCGGGCTTTCTGCAGGCCGTATAGGTGGCCCTCCCACGGTTTCTTGAGAAGCTGCCGGGCAAATCGCCTGTTGCCGTCAAGAATCATGCCTATGTGATTCGGGAGCATGTAATAACCTTTTTCCTACGTTTTTATACCTTGCTGACCCCTGCAGCCATTTGCCGGACGCTGTCGATGCATAAATCTTTAAGACATATGTATTTTATTATTGTTATAATAACTGTCGGATTGAAATATATATAATAGTAAAGAACATTAATCATGGAACATTCGATAATGTTCTTTACATATAGTAAATTGCAATAATAATGGAACTTTTAGCTGCAATTTACTATAACTTAAGCCGTGGACTAAACGGCAGCGTGATTTTGGATGCTGGAACTTCTGCTGTTCGCGTTTATAGGCTCGGCGGCGGCCGGGCTGTGGGACCTCCGCACAACGGAAGTGCCGGACGAGATACCCGTACTCATGAGCGCCGCAGGACTGTTCTACTGGTTCATGGCATCGCTTGCAATGGAAAACATCTACCCCTTCGTGCTTTCCCTGTCTTCGGGTCTGGCTTTTCTTGTACCGGGCATGATACTTTACAAGCAAGGAAAATGGGGAGCTGCCGACGCCTGGGTCCCGGCATCGGTCATGTTTCTGCTGCCTGCATATAACGGGCAGCCGCTCCTTGCCGACTACATCCTGAACTTCCTTATCGTAAGTTCGGCATACATGATAATCTATTCGCTGATACTGGGCGCCATGAACAGGCAGGTTTTTTCTCTTTTCGTCAAAGACCTGGCGAGCAATAGATGGACTAAAATAATATTATTGGCGTATGCAGGAGTAATAGGAATATTGGCCTACATTTTCGCGCAGAAAGGCGCAAGCGTCACACCGCTCCTTATATCTTATTTTACCGTCGTTTTTCTTGTTGCATTCTGGAGATACGCGACAGTAGTCGAAAGCAACGTATTCAGGAAGACCGTCAATGCCGCCGCTGTAAAGGAAGGCGACGTGCTTGAAGACATGATATGGATCGGCCTGACAAAGGAGCAGGCGGAAAGCGTGAGGAAGAAAGGCGGGAAAGCCGTGATAAAGGAAGGCGTGCGCTTCGTGCCGGTTTTCCCCATAACGCTTGTCGTCACGGCGCTGTACGGAAACCTTCTTTTTTATCTGTTGTTATGAAAAATAGTATGAGGTCTGCCGTATGATGATAAAATTCCCGTACAGGGTCCTGATAGGAAAGTCGCCTGAGGGCGACATAGGCGCCATGCTCGAGGATATGCGCTTCGGAAAAAAAGGCGCCATAATAACGGACAATAACATGAAAAAGCTCGTCGGGGCGAAAGTCGCGGATATCACGGGCGCAGAGATAATAATCGCGGATTCCCTGGAAATGGAGAGCCTCAGAAAATTGTCGCTGTCGCTGAAGGGAAAAGATTATGTTATGGGTATAGGAGGCGGCCGGTCGATAGACGCCGCCAAATACGCCGCTTATCTTGCAGGCAAGCCGTGGATAGCTTTCCCTACCGTATTGAGCCACGACGGCGTCGTCTCTTCGCGCGCATCGATAAATTCCGGCAGTTCAAAGGTATCGGTAGAAGCTTCCGAGCCTTCCGCCATAATCGCGGACATGGACGTGCTGTCCAGGGCACCCTACCGCCATATGGCAGCTGGGGCAGGGGACGTTATCTCAAATATCTCGGCCGTTGAGGACTGGAAAATAGCCGATAAAGCCGGAAAGGAGAAATACCATACCGTCATGGGTGAACTCGCGCTTCTTTCGGTAAAAGCCGTGCAAGAGAACGTAGACGACATAAAGAAACGGAATCAGCACGGCATGGAAATGCTTCTCTGGGGCCTCATATCATCGGGCTTTGCCATGAACATATACGGCTCGTCCCGTCCTGCATCAGGAAGCGAGCACAACGTATCGCACGCCCTTGATGCCATGGGAAGCACGGCGCTGCACGGCGAGCAGGTGGCGCTTGCGACTATAGTCACGGTCTATCTTCAGGGAGGGGACTGGAAAACCATAAAAAAGCTTATGCTTGATATAGGATTGCCGACAACGGCTAAAGAATTGAGCATAGACAGAGGCACGATGATAAAGGCTCTGGCATCTGCAAAAGCAGTGCGCGAGAGATATACAGTGCTTAATGAAGTGAATCTAAAGGAGGCAAAGGCCGAAAAGGCGCTTGCAGATTGCGGGATAATATGAACAACGGCATGGAAATTCCGAAGCTGATGAAGAAGGAAGGCGCCAGGAAGCTTTTTCACGAAGCCTGCAGAAAGCTCGGCATAGACGAGAAGCGGATGAGCGAGCTTTGCGTGTACGAACTCACGGACGGCACAAGGACTTCCACGGACTTGGGAGGCTGGGAAGCCTATTTTGACGGCGGCATGTTTGTGCTTCGCCTTTTCCACATAATGTCCATGCTCGGCGCAAAGAACGCATACGTATTGACGACGGGCGAAGGGCACAAGAAAAGGGATAATTATTCCGACATCATGCAGTCTCTTGAGAAGCAAGTCAATGTCTATTCAAGATATGTCAAAGAGCACAATGTGCGCCTCAAATTCGTGGCTAATGTGCCGATTCTTGCAAGATTTACAAAATTCATGCGCATGCTCAATAAGTTAGAGAATGAAAGTGCCAAGAATGATGGCATGACGGTCTATGTTCTTATCAATTATTCTGCAGACTGGGCTTATCGTACCGGAGCTTTGAAGAAGCTGCCAAATGCGAATGTTATAATAAAACACACGAAAGGGCAGGTCAACGAAGGCCTGTGGCTCCCTGGAAAATTGCATAACAACGGCTTTGTCTATGCTCAAAACGGTTCATCCAGCAGGAACTGGACTGATAAGCAGTTAGTCTATTTCGCAGCTCTCATGCTTAAAAGCATGATACATCATCAGGGTCAGCAATATCAGAAGAGCTACAAAGAGGGCGAAAAGGAATACATAAGGGACATGCGCGAAAAGAAAATGGTATTTGTTCACAAGAAGCTTCTTCCAAAGCCGACAAAGCGCGTAGTAATTTTCAGCAATCTCGGGCCTGAAGTTTACGAGTTCTAAGTTTGAAGAATAAGACTGTAATCATTCTTTGAGGTTTTCTAAAATCGCATGGAAAACAGGCGATTATATTTTAATCTGCTGATTCTGCACTTCTTCATCTATTGCCCTGCTTGTTATTGCGTTGTTTAGTTCAATGAGCTTCTTTGTTACAGGATTTTCTTCATTCAATTTGTAAAGTTTTGCCCGGCCAATTTGCCGGGTTTCTTTCACAATATTCTTTTCTACAAGACCGAAGAAGAATGTCTGGAGGGTATTCCAGCCTACGCTGGTTTCCTTCGATATGTCTGATAATGAGTAATCAAACTCCCTGTATGTCATCAGAAAATCCAGAACCTTGATTAAGGGAGAATCTCCAAATACTTCCACGAATGCGGTTTTGTCCTGTGTCATTTCAATTCATCTCAGATCTCGTTTATCAATAGCTTTGAATACAAATATACTACAATGATAAGTTTAAATATCTATAATAGCAATCTATAAACTATATTTTACCATATTTAATTTAATAAAATAATAAAATGTGGTGCGATGGACGATAATGTGCTCAAGGCCGTAATATTGCGTAAAATGCTCATGCATCGATGGATAGGCGGAAAACATACATCTATTGACAATTTGCCTAAAGGATTTCCTATGCAAGTAAGGAAGGATGTCTCAAGAATCGTTCAAGACCTAATACGAGAAGGATTCGTGGTTCGAAAGCCTACAAGTTACGGTGAACATGTTTATCTTAACCCTAATAAAGTCCATGAGGCGAAAAAAATTGCCGGTATGGTATAATTTCATCCTAGAGAACGCTTCCAAGCAAAAATCCTATAAGCACAAAATAAGTTGCAACTTTTATCATTTTTTCGGCTTTCCTTACTGGTTGTATTGATGCGTAAATGCAGGTTGCTATTGCAGGGACTGCGCCTATCCAATAATACACTGAGAATGTCCCTAGTATAAATGGTGCAATGAGGAATATGCAAGCAGCATATATTAGCATGAACCCGAATATCTTGGCGTTTCTTTCACCGATTGCATGGGCAAGAGTTCTTACGCCTTCTTTCTTATCACCCTCAGCATCACGGACATCCTTGAGAACTTCCCTGCTCATCGCGGCAAGGAACGATATTCCTGCAAGCAGGAGCAGCGCATCGCCAAGCGCAATCTCATAGGGAATGAAGCCCGCCGCAAGGAACGATGCAGCGGCAAGCCAGCTCACGGTAATGTTCTTCACAAACGTTATTTTCTTGAGCTTGTAAGCGTATGCAGTGGAAATCACGTAATTGAGAAGAGCTATGCCGAAGAACGGCAGGCTCACGAACCATGCGGCAGCGAGGCCTGAAATGCCCGTCACGGCAAACAGCCGGAATGCCCCTTCGCGCGAAGCGCGGCCCGAAGGTATCGGCCTGTGGGGCATCGATATCTTGTCGATTTTATAATCAATGTAATCGTTGATTGCGTTGCCGCTTCCGCATATGAGGAAGCCGGCCAGCAGGACAAGGGCAAAAGCCATGGAAGGCGAGAACGTGCCTGCGACTATCCCGCCCGCAAGAAGCGCCAGCACGGTCATCACGCAGACGCTTGGGCGCAATAACTCAAGGTATGGGTTCATATAAACCACTTCCATTCAGGTCATTTAAAGCAGCTTCTCGCGCTGGGATTGCATTGCATAATTCGCGATAATCCGGTACCTGGAGATCTGCGGCACGCTTTGCCCTTCTTGTAGCTTTGGGGGAGGCTACTGCATATCCGGATGCTGCAAACGCCTCAATGTCCGTTTCCCTGTCGCCGAAGACTATGCAATTTTCTATGCGGTAGCCGGCATGGGATAAGAAATTTTCAAGTGCAACACGCTTGCTCGGCCTTGCTCCTCCTGCATAACGGGAAGGCACGATAGTATTGCCATCAATTGCATAGCAACTGCCCCAAGCGTCGGCATCAAGAATATTTGCAGCAGCCTGGGCGGAAACGTCAAGCCCCCCTGTGAATATCATCACTGGTATCTCATATTCGTGAAGCATGTTTACGAGTCCCTTGACACCGGGCAGCAGGCTACGCCTTATGCACTGTTCCGCAAAGGCATACGCTTCTTTATCGTTTGCACGTCCCGCTGAATTGACGCTGCGTATGAATGCCTCAAGGCCGCGCTGTTCACTGCCGAGCTTATCATAAGCCGTTGCGAGGGCGGCACCCCAGATCCCTTTTGCGACATTTGCGTAATGCCCTTTTCGCCTCTCCTTGGATAGGATGCCTAACCCTATGGATCTTGACGTGTTCGTGCCTATGATGGTTTTGTCAAGGTCAAAAACTGCCGCTTCATATGCAGTATTTGAGAGTATTTTAGCAAAATCGGCGTAAGTCTGCGTCATGAGAAATAAACTGCGAAAATCTTTTAATAGGCAGGGTGATATTGCGTCCAATATTTGTCAAAAAACTACTCCACGACAACCGGCACCCTTGACATCATGGAGCGCATGGCTACAATCGTGCGGCCTATGTCGCGTTCAAGGGAATCCATCCTTTCGTAGAGGGCGGCGCTCTCCGGGGCTTCTATCTTGCCAAGCTTCTCGGCAAGCGCCTTCATGTCGCGGTCGTAGGCTTCGCGGGTCACCATGGCGGGCATTCTTCTGTCCAGCGCCTTTGCGAAGTCCTCGAGATTTTCCGCGAAGAACCTCATGGCGCTCTTTTCTATTTTTTTGTCTATGGAACGCAGCATCTTGTGATGCTCCTTCATCTCCTTCCTGAACTGGTTGATGTCGTTCTGCTTCATGAACTGCGAGAATTCGGAGCTTTCCTGCATCAGCCTTCCGCGGAGCGCGTTCATCTGGTTGCTGAAATCGGCCAGATGCGCGTTCAACTCGTTCCCTGCCATGGCATAGCCGGCCGCCGACGGGTTTTCAGCGGCTTTCCGCTCGATGCCGTCGAGCCGCTTCTGCATGCCGGTTATTTTGTCCATGAAGGCCGGGCCTATCGCAGGGGCCGCCCCGGCATCAATGCCCTTCCATGCCGTTTCCATGCCCTGCAGCTTCTGCCTCATCTCGTTTATGCCCTGCTCGAGCGATGCGCGGGCTTCGGCCTCGCTGTCTGCGTTGTGGCGAAGGTGCTCAACGGCCGCGAGCATGGCTTGCATCTCTGAAGGCACGGTTGCAAATTTTTCTACGCGGGCCTCGATGGACGAGAATCGGCGTTTTATATCGCTTATAACTTTTTCATCCGCCAGCCTCTTTACGGACTCGTTCTCCAGTTCCATTTTCAGGCGGGCTATATGCTGGATGTGCGCCTCCAGATCCTTCACTCTTTTTTCGACATTTGCAGTATAAGCCTCTCCGGCCTTTGCCAGCTTCTTCACGTCTCCGATATCCTTTATTTCGCGCATTGCCTTCTCCATCTCGCCTGAACGAAGCTGATTGTTTTCAAGTAACTTTCTGATTTCTTCCTTGTCCCTGCCCAATTCGTTCTTCATGCTGTAAAATTCCTGCATGCCTTTCTCCATGGACGCGCGGCTCACGGATTCCTCGTCAATGTCCCTTCTGAGCTCGTTGATCAGGCCGATTTTCTTCTGCAAGCCATCGAGTTTTTTGTCCATTTCACTATTTTTGAGGCTTGTTGATTCCGCCATTTCTTTCACGGCGCGGCGCTCTTTTTCAAGCTCCTTGTTCATGACTGAAATCTTGTCAATTTTACTCTTCATGTCCTGGAAATTCTTCTCAAGCGACACCCTGCTTATTGATTCTTCCTCGATCTGTTCGGCGAGTTCTTTTATGACCTGCAGGTTCTTTTCCACGGAAGAGCCGGCATGATTATACCTCTGCTCCGCAGCTTCGATGGTTTTCTCCATCCTGCCGAATCTGGATTCGAGCTCTGCGCCGCCATGCCCGTTGCCGGCGGACAGCTTCTCCCCGGCATCCGCAAGCTTGCTGTCCATGCGCCTGGAAAGCGCGTCTATCTCGCCCAGCTTTTCGTCGAGCCTCCTTTCTGCGGTCTGTATCTTTTCAAGCAGCATGGATCCATTGTCGCCGCCAGCGGACTGGCGGGAAAGTTTTTCTTCAAGTTCCTTCTTCATTGAAGCAATAATATCAATATCATTCTTCATGGCAGCCATCTTTTCCATGTCCTGCCCGATTGCTTCCCTTGCAGCAGAAAGTTTGTTCACATATTCCTGCAGGCCTTTCTTGGTGACCATGTCGGACATTCTTGAGGGGTCAATGGCTTCAAGTCTCTCCTTTACGTATGACTGCATATTGCTTACGCTTTCTTCGAGTTCCTTGACCGGCCGCGTCTCGCCAAGGGATCGTATTTTTTCTTCAAGCTCACGGATTCTCCTGCCGAAGTCTTCGGGCATGACGGAACCCGATGAATCCGCGGACGCGATTTTCTCCTCAAGCGCTGCCAGCCTTTTTTCAACGTCGCCGCCGTCGCCTGTCCTGATATCTTTCAGTTCATGCCCCATTTCGGCAATTTCGTCGTTTCCGGAAAGGCCCTTGCGGGAGAGTTCGTCAAGCCTGTTCTCGAGATGGTTTATTCTGGTTTCGAGCTCGCTTCCGTACGAAGCAGGAGCGCCAAGCTTCATGCCGCGCATCTGCTGTTCAAGCATGTCGACCTTTTCCTGCAGCTTCGCGTCATCCGGCATGAACGAGGCATCGAGGAAAGAGGAATCCCCCTTCTTGCCGATAGCATTCTGTATCTTTGTGTTTTCCACCTGCAAAAGAAGCATGAGGTCTTCTATTTCCTGAAGCCTTTGCTCGGAGCTCTCGGTTTTTATCGTCTCGAGCTCGCCAAGGCGCTGGTCTATCTGCATGAAAGTGTTTCTAAGCTTCGCTTCAAGGCCGTTGATGCGTTCGATAAGCGGATGAAAGTCGTCCATAAGCCATATTTATTTGTCATCGGGCGGTATTTATTGTTTTCTTCATTACCCGCAGAAGAGGCGCATCCGTGGAACGCGGAATGCCCGCCCTATCGTGCCCAGTCTTGACCAGACCGTTTTCTGCCCATCGTTTCCAGAGCAGCCACATGGCAAGAAGTGCGGCGGCGGTTCCCCAGCTCCAGAGCGTGCCGTGCACAAGGCCGTAATGCTCAAGGCCGAAAGACCCGACAAAGAAGAACATGAACCATATCCTTGCGATATTAAACACATAGAGAACCGGAAGCAGGAGAAGGCCCGCGATTCTTTTGTTCAGAGGCGCGCCGGTAGCCATCACAAGGGCGAAGAGCACAAGGAGGCTCTTCCATCCCGACGAGTCCCAGCTCACATAAGCCGCCCATGTCCCGCCGTTGACGGGAATCGCCATCAGGCCGTTTTCAATGATTACGGGAAGCCCTGTCGCTTGCATGATAATAAACGAAATCCTTTCCGTCACTTCCATGAACCACGTAAATTGGGCGCCTGTCAGTTCAATGGCGTAAAAAGGAAGGGCGAAGGCGTTAAGCCTTGCAAGGAATCCGAACCGGCTCCCCAAGTCTTTGGGCAAATCCATGAAGACTATTCGGCCGGAAAAGCTTTATTAGCGTTCGCGGAAAACTATCCGGATGAAAAGGATTCTTTTGGGCATCGCCCTGGCATTCGCCGGGCTTGCCGCCCTTTACGCTACCGGCATGATATCCGGCGAGGCCTTAGCCTTCGGCACTTTCATATCCGCTGTTTCCTTCTTGCTATACGCGGACAGGAAGCATATCAGTCGCGAAGGCGTGATGTTCATGAGGCGCACGAAGAAAGGCATGGAAATCATAGACAAAATAGCGCGCCTTAGCCCGCGTTTCTGGAATATAATCGGCTATGCAGGGGTTGGCATGGCCGTAATAATATCGATATTCATAGTTTCACTGCTTGCCGAAACTGCCTACAGGATATTCACCAAGCAGGCAGGCGCGGGCGGTGCAGGAATAATATTGCCCGGGCCGGTTTCGTCGCCGATATCGGTGCCCGGAATTTTCATAGTCCCGTGGTGGATATGGATAATCGGAATAATAGCGGTCGTTGTGCCGCACGAAATGATGCATGGCATATTATGCCGGGCAAATAAGGTCAGGATAAAGTCCGTAGGATGGGCGTTCTTCCTTTTTGTGCCTGCCGCATTCGTCGAGCCGGACGAGAAGCAGCTTTCAAAATCGAAGACGCTCACCAAGCTGAAAGTCTACGCAGCCGGCTCCTTCGCAAACATCGCAGTGGCAGGCATGATAGCGATGCTTCTGATGTCGCAATCCGGCGCGTTCACGCAGGCAGGGATGGCGTTTCCCGTCATAAAAGACTCGCCGGCTTTCAATAGCAGCTTGAGCGGTGCCATAATCTCCATAGACGGCGCGTCTGTCAGGAGCCCCGAAGAACTGAAGGGCATATTGGATTCCAAGTTGCCCGGGGATGCCGTGACGGTAGGATTGTCGGAAATACGGAATAATCAGCTCACGCCCCTGTTCTCGGGCTTTTTCCCGTCCAATGCCGGCGTCATCGTTGACGGGCGGCAGAAGTACGTCAACGTGACGCTGGGGGAGAACAACGGCACGGCGTATCTTGGCGTATTTCTCGGGGGCTCCGCGCCTGCGTACATTACGACGCTGCCTGATATTGCCATCGGCGCCTATATGCTTCTGTTCTGGATATACACGTTCAGCTTCGGCGTCGGCCTTTTCAACCTGCTTCCGATGAAGCCGCTGGACGGCGGGCCGTTCTTTCAGGAGATCATAAGTAAATACACGCCGCACGCCGAGAAGATAACGAAATACGTTTCCATTGCCATGGCGATGCTCGTATTATTCAATCTCTTCGGCGTTTATCTTGTACCATAGATGCAGGGCTTTGCTGAAAAACTCCATCAAGACCACAAGCAGTTATGATATAATTTTAGAGAAACACTACTGGTTGTGGCGAAGAGCCAATTATTCAACAACGCCTATGGCAATGTAACCTATAAATCCCGCCGGACAGAATTAATCCCATGGTGATAGACTGGGGAGAGGTCATGTTCCACACCTCCGGGAGGAGGAATCACAGGAACGCGATCATCGCGCTTGCCTTTCTTGCCGTCATAACAATAGCGGGGTATTATCTTGCGCCTGCAGATGCTACGCAGAACGAGGAGACGGTGGAGGGGACGAGCGCGACTACGGCAGTTACAACCAATGCAGCCGGCGGTGAGCCGGACATATGCAGCGATTATTCAGAAACCGACCTGCCAGTATCGTGCAGTGCCGCGGTAGCCATAGCCGCTAATTCATATCCCGGGAACGTGACAGGGATAACAATATACGAATCAGAAGGGACGGGCATGCCTTTCTGGGACGTGCAGATGTTGCTGAATTCGGTTGTGCAATACAGGAACAAGAGCGTGCAGGGTTATGCTGAAGTCATGGTGGACGAATATACAGGGGCAGCAAGACTGTACCAGTACACGGGTGTATAAATGAAAAACATCATGCTATTCCTGTTTGCGGCAACGTTATTCTCGGCAGTTTCTATGGCGGATACGTGCACGTTTTTCAAAACAGGATTCACATCAGAAGCGGATTGCACGAATAGGTGTGATATAGGAAGCTATGATTCTATTTACTGCTATGAGGAGGAACCTGAGAAATGGGCGTGCGACCGGTGCATGGCATCCGCAGTTGATAATAAGCCCACGCTTACGGTGACGGCCTCGCCTGCAAGCACTGCGGCAGGAAGCAACATAGCAATCACTGTCGTTGGCACGGATGATAAGGACGTTGACAGGCTCCAAATAATAGGTGGTGATATTTCCGACACTTACGATTGTGCAGGTACCCAGATATCGTGCGATAAGACATGGAGCGTGACCAGAGCCTCCGCCGGCAGTTACACTTACTACGGATACGCATATGACAGCGCCAGTCAGATGGCGACAAAGTCCGTGGACGTAGAATTCACAACGCCGTCAACCACTACAACGACCACCACGACAACCGTGCCAGGCGACACGTGTACGGAGGAATTGGTATGCAGCGGCAGCGACCTCTATTACCGCAACGCGGACTGCACGGCATCGTTCCAGAACACTTGCGCTTTCGGCTGCTCGGGAGGCTCGTGCAACGGGGAGCCGTCTTCGACCACAACGACATCGACCACGACAACTACGACAGTGCCGGCCAACGTATGCGCCGCCCAGTCCTTTCCGGCAAGTCACTGGCAGAGGAACTGGTACGTTTATGACGGCGGGCAGCGCGCGTGCCTCGGGACGGGGCCGGATCAGTCGGCTCTTTCTTTTGATGATGATTGGGGGACAGGTGCGATAGCTCACTCAAAGAGCGATGGTATTACGTTTACGTCCACAAGAATGATGAATCTGGAGGGCGGCGGATTATTCAGCTTCCTCGTAGGCGCCGACGACGGCATAATTTTATACATAGGAGACGCCACAGGCAACGACAGAATTGTTGTTAATGATTGGAGCGACCATTCGTATCGCGAGCAGAGACAAGACATAGAGTTGAGGGAAGGCGATCATAGATTACAGATACAATATTATGAAAACACGGGTTATGCGAGAGTGAAGTTTGAATTGCTTCCCAAACCCCTAGAGACGGTGGACCTGCGCCTGATCAAGACGGAATTTGACCAGGGCGAAGCCATATACCTTTATGCCATCGCAAGGGGCGACGAAGACATGGGAACTTTCTATGAAGACCAGTACAGGATAAAGTTCTCCATTGACGGCACTGTGGAGGACTGTAGCAGCGGATGCGTCGTTCCATCACCCGATACGTGCGCGTTCACCAATACCGATTCCCCCGAGCTCTGCTGGAGGAGCCTCGCCGGCTTAGCGCCGGGCGAGCACACCATCCGCGCCGAGGTTTACCAGGGTAGTGCGCCCTTGGAAGGCGTCTATGACGAAGAAAAAATCAAGGTACGCAACACGCCGCCTCCGCCAACCACGACGACTACGACGACGGTGCTGGTAAGTCATATTTGTGATTTCGATAGTCAATGCCCTATCTCAGAGCAAGAATATGATTCCACCGGCACGAAAAGAATATACTGTGACAGCCCCACTGGAACTAGGAATCCTGCAACTGCCGTACCTTCGTATGATTGTTATGCGCCTGCACAATGCCTTGGAAAGCAGATAAATCCTGCCACTGGCAAAGCATACGGCAATGAACTCTGCGCTCCTGCATACTGCTGCACTGGAGCATTGCCAATGTCTGTTGTTTCTGGTGATGGATATTGTGTGCTGATGTCTACGTTGCGAGGCGCGAACAACTGGTTGTGCGGTCCTTGATTAGTAAATAGACAGCTAACTATAATTATTCCGTGTTAATGTTTCTGAATTCTGATGATAATAAGGCTTCCTATATAGAATGTAATATTAGAAACGCAAAGTTACCCGAATTTATTTACCATTCCAATACGGAACGGCCAACTCAATAAGTGGTTTAATATTCTTACCAGACACGTCATATGCAGCTTGTATTAAATCGTCATCTGTAAGTACGTGTTCCCCCTCACTTATTTCTACCTTTCTTTTCTCCCATATATCAAAGGTTGTATTATCAAACCCATAGTCTATCGCCAAACCAGCATATATAACGTTACCAATGTCATGATCGTCTCCCCACAGAGGATCTGGCGGTCGTATACCGTGTTTTAACATTCTATAAGTGTCGGCAAATCGAGTTTCTGAATATTCAGACATAGGAGCCATTATACGTGCAGTTGCTCGGTTGCTTCCGCCCTCTTCGTCCCAAGAAGGTCCATGCGATAAGACTCTGAAATCGTGGTATATCTCATTCACATTTGTACCAAAGTCGTCCTGAGTTAGACCGAGAGGGGTTCCTATAATAAATCCCTGCCCGGGTCGTGGTAATATTCTAAATTTTGGAATGTTTGGATTGTAATCATAAGTTAATTGTAATATAGGTTTCTGTTTTGGTATTGTTCCAAATATCTTTTCTACTTCTACGAATGGTTTCCTCAATATATCGGCATATTGCTGCAATTGTTCTGGTGTGCAGCCAGGCGGGCAATCTAATACGAAGTAATCTGTTTCAATAAAGTCGCCAATCGGCCTGTAAGGCTGAGGCGTCGCAGTCGCCTTCGGCACCGCCGTCGCCGTTGGCGCCAAAGGCGTGCGGAATCCGGGCTCTGCAACCAATGTAGGCGCATTG